>JAATGT010000283.1 GCA_015654525.1 Bacteroidales bacterium | reverse complement strand
GGATTAAGATTATATCGAAAACACACACTATAGGCCTGTTGCATATTATTGAACAATTGACTGTTGGCATCTCCCAAATAATATGATCCCCCGCCTGATACACCTATCTCGGCATTGTAATTAACTTGAGAAAATGTGTTTGCTGAAAATAAAGCAAATACACTTATGATAAATAATCTAACTCTTTTTATTTTCATACCCATTGTAAATAGTACAAGTAATTAGACTTAGAACGCGATATGCGAGTTTAAATTTTATCATTTTACCCTTAATCCTGCAACAAAAGTAGTGATAATCTTTTAATGAAGAGAAATTGCCTACAAACTCGAAGCTTTATTTAACGTATTATTGCAAAATTATTGAGATTGTAGCAAATGGGCATTCAAGCTGTTATAAATAAGTTTAAAAACCCTTTATTTTGTATACGCTTTGAGCGCCAGATCTTCCTTTTCAGTCATTTCAGCTCTTAATTCAGGTGTTTTATCGTCTTGCCCGCACAGATGTAAAACGCCATGAATTAAAATTCGGAGCAATTCTGTTTCAAAACTAACTTCAAATTCTTTGGAATTACTAAGAACCGTATCGACGCTTATAAATATATCTCCCGATATGATTATACCGTCGCAATAATCAAATGTGATAATATCGGTGAAGTAATCGTGGTTGAGATACTGTTTGTTTATTTCAAGAATTCGTTCATCAGAACAAAATATGTAAGCAATATCGCCTACCTTTTTGCTATAATGTGCGGCTGTTTCTTTTATCCAGCTGTTTATTTTCTGTTTCTGGAGCACTGGTAGCTTAACTCCCTCTGCTATATATTGAATCATGTTTTTTTACTTAATATGGGATGTTGAAGTTTTGTTTATTGTCTAATGAAAGAACAGGTAGCCAAGCATAATTGCTGCTATGATTCCGACTATGTCGGCAAAAAGTCCGCATACAATTGCGTATCGGGTATTTTTTATGCCAACGGACCCAAAGTAAACAGCTATAATATAAAATGTAGTATCTGTAGAACCTTGTATGATACTGGAAAGTCGTCCTACAAAAGAATCTGCACCATGTAGTTTCATTGTTTCAATCATCATGCCTCTGGCACCGCTGCCGCTTAAAGGTTTCATTAGGGCTGTTGGAAGTGCATCAACAAATTCTGTATTAATACCGGTAAGGGCTACCAGCCATCGAATACCATCCGTCATGAATGTCAGTGCACCTGAGGCCCGAAACATGCCAATTGCTACTAAAATAGCTATCAAATATGGGATGATGCCAATTGCAACATGGAATCCTTCTTTGGCACCTTCGATAAATGAATCATAAACATTCACTTTCCGTATCATTGCCATGGTAATGAAACTGATGATGATGGATAGAAGAATGAAATTTGCAGCAAAACTGGAATATTGAGCAATTTGTTCTTTTGGTAATCCGCTTAGAAAGTAGATAATTCCTCCTATCAGAGCAGAGATGCTGCCCAAAGTTCCAAGGACAACACGGTTGAACAGATTTATTTTTTGAACTATAGCTACACTGATAAGTCCAGCTATAAAAGCAATAAAGGTCGCTAAAAGAATGGGAATAAAAACATCTGCTGGATTTACAGCTCCTAGTTGAGCCCGGTACACCAATACGCTGACAGGAATCAGAGTCAGTCCGGCGGTATTCAGAACCAGAAATAATATCATCGAATTGGATGCTCTGTCTTTCTCCTGATTAAGTTCTTGCATTTCGCGCATGGCTTTTAGTCCCATAGGAGTAGCTGCGTTATCAAGTCCAAGCATAGTGGCTGATAAATTCATAAACATGCTCGCTAATGCAGGATGACCTTTGGGAATCTCAGGAAAAATCTTTACAAAAAAAGGTGCAACTACACGGGATAATTGTTCAAGAACGCCTCCTTTTTCTCCGATTTTCATTATACCTAGCCATAATGATAAAGCACCTGTTAAACCTAATGAAACCTCAAATCCAGATTTAGCAGAACCAAAAGCTGCATTCATTATATCCGAGAAGATCTGTGTATTGCCAAAAAAAATCAGCTGTACGCAAGCTACAATAAAGGCAATGATTAAAAAAGCAATCCAAATATAGTTTAGAATCATAGAAATTGATATTGCAGCAGAACAAGCTTTTTGAATATCAGCTATTCTGCATTAGAACGACTGCAAAAGTACATTTTTTTTTGTTTAATGTTGCATTCTGACTTCATATTATGGGTTTCTGCTAATTTCTTGCATGGAACAAAAACTTGTGAATTAATTTGAAAGATTGGGAATGTATTGATTTCTCGGATGAAAATAAATTAAATGACTAAAATGTTTAATTTTGCTCTATGAATGCGTCATATAGACAGAAAAATTAGTATTTTTGCAGACAAAGGTAAAATAATGATCTTGTTGTAGTATCAAAAGGTATAAAAGAGTTGTTTATGGATACATTGTGTAAATTTAATGGCTCCGACTGTTACGGAGCTAAGGAGCTCGAAGTTTTACTTGAATTAAGTTCGTTGTTAAGTAATAAGGAAATTGATTTGGATGAGGCGCTTCGGATATTGGCAGAGCATTTGAAAGCCGAGCGAATTATATTGACGGTATTAAATCGTGAGAGTTCTCACATAACTATTGAGGGTTCTTATGGTCTTTCGGACAAAGAGAAAAAGGAAGCTGTTTATGAAATCGGACAAGGTACTATTGGTCGGGTCATTGAATCAGGGGAGAATATATTGGTGCCAAAAATTGCTGTTTCGGATGAATTTCTGAATTTGACTCATGCTCCCACTGTTATCAATGGTGTGGATGTGTCTTTTATTTGTACTCCAATCCGTTATAAGGACGAAATTATCGGTACTCTGAGTTTGCACAAGGTGTATCGGCGTGTTATTTCTTTCGACTACGATTTGCGCTTGCTCAAGATTGTGGGTTCAATGATTGGACGCACACTACGACGCAGACAAGAGTATGCAGAAGAAATGGAGCAATTGCGCAACGAAAATAAAAACCTGAAAGTAGAACTGCGCAACCGGATTATGCCTGACAGGATTAAAGGGAATTCGGGTAAGATGAATGAAGTTTTTTCGTTGATCGACAGTGTAGCATCGACCGATGCCACTGTTTTAATACGTGGTGAGAGCGGAGTGGGAAAGGAGCTGGTGGCTGATGCTATTCACTATAACAGTGCACGAAAAAATAAACCTTTCATCAAGGTTAATTGTGCTGCTCTTCCTGAGAGTTTAATAGAAAGTGAATTGTTTGGTCACGAAAAGGGTTCCTTTACTGGTGCATCTACAACCCGGATCGGGCGATTTGAAGCAGCAAACGGAGGTACTATTTTTTTGGATGAATTTGGTGATATCCCGGCATCCACTCAGGTAAAGTTATTACGTGTTTTGCAGGAGCGGGAAATAGAACGAATTGGGAGCACTAAACCTATAAAGGTTGATGTTCGCATATTGTGTGCTACTAACCGAAATCTGGAGGACTTGATTAGTAAAGATGAGTTTAGAGAGGATTTATATTACCGGATTAATGTCTTCCCAATTTATATTCCGGCTTTACGCGAACGAATCAATGATATTCCTATTTTAACCGATTTTTTTATTGACAAATTCAATAAACGCCACGGTAAAAATATCAAAAGAATCACTTCTATGGCTATTGACACCTTAATGGTTTATCACTGGCCTGGCAATATCCGGGAATTGGAAAATTGTATTGAGCGGGCCTGCATTTTGAGCACCGATCAGGTGATACGGACGCACAATCTTCCTGCTTCGCTGCAAACTGCTTCCACTTCGGAAACCATGCAAAGTGGAACATTGGATTTTATTTTAGGTAATATGGAGCAACAAATTATTATGGATGCGTTGATCTCCACCAAAGGAAATAGCGCTAAAGCTGCCGATCAGTTGGGAATTACCGAACGAATGATGGGAATACGAATCAAAAAATATGAAATAGATCCTAAACGCTTTAAAGTGTAATATTATTTTCCGAACAGAATAACTGAAGTAATTTATGAGTGTAATAAGTTTTGAATTTTGTGATTTTGAAAATCCAACTCATTTAGCGGCATTAGCCGAGTTGCTAAATATGTATATGGCTGATCCGATGGGTGACTCTCCGCAGTTGAATAAACTGCAACAGTTGCGTTTGGTTGATGGGTTAGCCAATCATCCGGCATCTTTTGTCCTTTTCGAATTGTGTGATGGTGAAATAGCCGGACTTGCAACCTGCTTTATAAATTTCTCAACTTTTATGGTAAAGGCATATCTTAATATTCATGATTTCTTTGTGCTGCCGCAATTCAGAGGAAAGGGCTTGGCAAACGCTTTAATGCAGGAACTGATTTCTATTTCCACCGCCCGTGATTATTGTAAAATAACGTTGGAAGTACGTGAAGACAATGTTGTGGCACAAGGTTTATATCACAGTATGGGATTCGAAGAGTGTAAACCCAATATGTTTTTTCTAACGAAAAAGCTCTAAAACATTTTGCATTTATGAAAATAGCGATTCCTGTTGTTGATAAAGATTTGCGAAGTAACCGAATTGCTGCTCATTTGAGTGTTATCGGGTATCTGTGTATATATGATACCGAAAGCCAAGAAGGGCGTTGGATGAAAACACTGGATTTGGCTCCTAATATGGGTGAGTTACTTCCTGCTCTTGAACGATACGATGTTTCGACAATTATAACTAAACAAGTGCAACCCATGGCACTGAAGGTGTTGGTAAATAAAGGATTTTGTGTGTTTAAGTGTAAAGGCGATGAACTGGATACCAACATTGGTTTGCTGATTCGAAATGAACTAATGCTTTTTGATATTGATGCTGCTATGGAATTTGCTAAAGTATGTGGTGGCGAGTGTGATGATTGCAAAACAGATTGTGAAACAAGTTCTGATTCTTGAACTACAAATTATAAACAAATTAAGATGAGCCTACAAAACGCCATAAATTTTATTTCTAAAGTTGATTCGGACGATGCTTTCAGAAAATCATGTTATGCCTGTAAATCGCAGGCGGAGTTACTAGAAAGGTTGACCAAAGAACATATAGCATTTACACCGGATGAAATTGCCGATGCTTTTAATGTGCTTGAACTGAAATGTCAAACATACGAACAGGCCGGACGGGTACATGTAGTGAAAGCATGGTTTACCTTGTTTCGATAGATAAAAAAAATACCAACATAAAACTCTTATTATGTTGGTATTTCTTCCCGTTTAAAAATTACTGATTGTGTGTGATTTTTCTTCTGATATTTCTTCCCTGTTAAAAAAAAAGACCAACTAAAATTCATCGTTGGCGTACAACAGATCGGAACTTAGTTGGTCGAATTCGAAAATTTCATCTTCTTTGAAAAAACGCTTTATTTCCAGTTGTGCGTTTTCTACCGAGTCGGATGTGTGAAT
>JAATGT010000271.1 GCA_015654525.1 Bacteroidales bacterium | reverse complement strand
GTTTGGACTGTCCACCGCATTCAGAAACCAATCAATGTCATCGGCATTAGTCACAATGCGTGGCAAACCGAGCATTGCAAAAGGAGGATCATCCGGATGAACGCAAAGGTTCACACCATATTCTTCAGCCACAGGAATGACGCTCTCCAGAAAATACTTCATATTCTCACGCAACTGAGCTTTATCTATTCCGTCGTATAAAGCAAGTAAGCGTTTGAATATTTCTACCGGTTGCTGATCACCTTCTTTAATATTTCCATTAACAAAACCCTGAGTTTTGACGATAATAGTTTGAATCAATTCCTCTTTTTCAGCCTCCGTTATGGTTTTATCCAATTCATAGGCCTGCTTCATTTCTTCGGCAGTATAGTCTTTTTCCGCAGCTTTACGTTTCAAAATAAAACAATCGAAATAGATAAACCGAATTTTATCGAAATAAAGCGAATAAGTTCCATCATCGGCCTTGCGATGCAAATCGGTTCGAATCCAGTCTATCACCGGCATAAAGTTATAACATACCGTTTTTATTCCGGCTTTGCCGAGATTGGCTAAACTGATTTTATAATTTTCGAGCAAATGCTCGCGGTCTGCGCCACCATACTTTATACTTTCAGATACCGGCAAACTTTCGACCACCGACCAGCGTAAACCGGAAGCCTCAATATAGCTTTTCAAATCATTAATTGCCTCCAATGTCCAGACTTCTCCATTCGGAACATCATGCAAAGCGGTTACAATTCCTTCAACACCAATTTGACGAAGCATATCGAGTGTGATTGTATCCTTCTTGCCAAACCATCGCCATGTCTTTTCCATCTAATACTGTTTTTATGTTATGAAATATCATTATAAAGCCAGAATAAAACCTGTTATTCTGTTATTCTCCTGACTTACTTTTTCGTTTTCTTAGCTAAGATTTTGTCTATGTTGGGTCATTTTTGGTCCATGTTAGCTAACATCTCATCCATGTTGGGTCATTTTTTCTCTATGTTACCCAACATTGAGTTCATGTTGGGTCATTTTTTCTCTATGTTACCCAACATTGAGTTCATGTTGGGTGATTCCTTCTCTATGTTACCCAACATTTGGGAAAAGTAACCCAAGATTCGATAATTGTCAGCTAGCAGAATCACTGACCTGACACACAAAAACACACTTTACCAACAACTTATATCATTTTAGACTGTTTAGAGTCCTAAACTCATCTCAATTGTGCTGGATTAAGTTGAGTTTTATGGCTTTTAAACTATCCAGGTCGTGTACCGGACGTTCGATATCATACGGAATCGGACGTTTCGAAAATGTCTGAAAATAAAGCAGACAAGCATCCTTCCACCACACGGCATCCCGCGCCTGAATGCGTAGTTTCGATTGCACTTCGGTGAATCGTTGGTTGTCAATACAGAATTCCAACTGATCCCAAATCTTTTGATATTCGCGGACCTCCGCTACTCCTCTATCGTAGGTATAGCACAATTCATCCCAAAGCGTTTTTCCGCTTTTCATGCGATAATCCCACGGAACATGATGAAACCAAAGCAGGTATTTTTCCGGACATTGATTCAAATCATTGAACTGTTCTTTCAGGGGTGAACAATACTGACTGACTGCATTCGTTCCCTGTGCGGTTCTATCGGCACCCAGCCCCACCGAATCGGCCCGGTGGTAATATTTCGGCAACCAGTCGGGACGTGCTCCGGTTATATCGCACCAGGGTTCCGGCCCGTAATGATGACTCCAGGCAAAAATATGATGCAATCCAAGCGGCATCATATAGTCGACAGCCGTTTGGTGCGAAGTCAGCATCATTTTTACAATAGACGATTCAGACTGACTGAATGATGCTTTATTTTTATCTTTTTCAAAGTTCTGAACAACCCATTCATCTGCTATTTGCCGGCAACTAAGTTTATTATTCCATGCTAAACGCCCAAAAGCATACCAGTTGGCCTGCGCAAAATGATGCCCGCACCAATTAGTGTCTTCACCTATATTCGCCACTCCGGCAATAGCCGTTAGTTTCTGAGGATAAACCTGTCCGGTAGTCAGTTTGCCAATGATGGTTCCGGTACCTTCGGCATACGTATCCGCATCGAAAAATTCCTTCCACATCGAAGCCAGAAATACCAAATGATTGCCCTGACCGAGGTATTCCTGCGTAATTTGGAACTCAGGCATCAGAGCCGTTTGCTTCATTGCACCAAACAAGGGGCTAAAAGGTTCGCGCGGTTGAAAATCCACGGGACCATTCTTCACCTGAATAATCACATTGTCGCGAAACTGCCCGTCGAACTTATGAAATTCATTGTAGGCCAGCTTTACTCTGTCGTCGCCCGGCTCATACACAAAAGCTCTCCACATAACAATGCCTCCGAAAGGTTTCAGAGCATCGGCCAACATATTGGCACCATCCACATGTGTGCGACCATAATCCATCGGTCCGGGCAAACCTTCGGAATTTGCTTTTACCAGAAAGCCGCCAAAGTCGGGAATCAGCTTGTAGATATCTTTCACTTTGTCTACCCACCATTTCCGCACCTGTTTATCCAATGGATCGGACGTGGACAAGCCACCTATTTCTTTGGGTGATGAGAAATTAATCGAAAGGTATACGTTAACCCCATACGGCCGCAACACTTCTGCAATAGCTTTTACTTTTTGTAAATACGCTGCGGATAATATATTGGGCGAAGCATTCACATTATTGAGCACCGTACCGTTTATTCCTATCGAAGCGTTGGCCCGGGCATATTCCCGCCACAAAGTTCTGTCTTTGTCAGTCACGGTGGGGTGTTCCTCGCCCTTACGCCAAAAAATGGAATGACCGGCATAACCCCGTTCTACCGATCCGTCCTGATTATCCCAATGGTTTAAGACACGAATGGAATAAGAGGGCTTTTCGGATATATTGAGTGAATCGGTAAATTCATTCATTTGTATAAGCCTTAGCAAATGAAAAACACCGTAGAGCAATCCCTTACTGCCTGCAGAAGCCACCACGGTAAAGGTTTTATTCTTTTGATGAACGGTTTTAATCATATAACCTTCGTTTCCAAGTTTTTTCAGATCGTTCCCTAATTTGAAAGAAACGATATTTTTATCTTTCAACGTACCTATCACCAGGGTTTGATTATCCAACCTCCGGACAACAGGAAGCAGCTTCCCCGTCATCGCATTCCAGTCCTGCTTAAACTCCCGAACTGCAAACTGATTTTCATTAGCACTTATTCCTGAAAAAGTATGAAGGTCTGCCTTCGTCTTATCAAACCGCAACCAAAGTTGATGTCCATCCTCGGCCTGTAACTGAAAAGCCGACAAGAGGAATAAAGCATATACTATTAATTTTCGATGCATGTGTTGCGTACCTCCATTTTTAATTAATAAATGGATACTTACCATTAAGTAATAGGAATTAAATATTGTCCTATTTTTCAGAAAATCGTTAGACGAT
>JAATGT010000193.1 GCA_015654525.1 Bacteroidales bacterium | reverse complement strand
TAAATACCCTGTTAGCAATTGATAATCTACAATTAATAATTATTTCCTTTTATCCCACAAATAAGAAATCGTCCCAGTTTTCATCCCACTATCAAAAACCAATATCTGCTTTTCATCCTCAAAAAAATCGTTTCGTCCCGGAGCTATAGCACACACAAAAATAAGCATTTACCTTTGCATCGACAGCAACTAAAACAGTACTGATTAAAGAAAGGAAAAAAGTTATGGCAAACAGCACAAGAGCGCCACGAGGCATTGATTCATTTAGTAAGTACATTGTAAGTATCGTACGCTATTTACAAGAAGGCGCTCCGATCACCCACGCAGCACGCTTGGGAATCACGGAAGAAGAATTAAAATTTATGCTAGCTCTGCTGACATCGTGGACAATGCTCTATGAACTTTATGGCGATAAGAAAAACAGTAGAACTACAGCAGTAATTGACCAACTGCACGACATTGTGGATCAGTTTGTAGAATACGACCAGGAACATCACCTACTCGATCGGATTGCTTCCTCGCCAAACGCTACCATTGTAGATATGGAAACTTTCAATATCCGCAACGGTGCATTACAACGAAACATACGTAGCACTACCAGCAAACCCATCACCGAAGCGGTATCAGCCATACTGGATACAGTGGGTGGCGGTATGGTTTCCGTCAAATGTTACAATAGCGAGAGTTCACGCCCATCAATCTTTAGCGATAACGACTGCATACAATTTGCTTACGCTGTGGGTGGCACTCCTCCAACTTCGGTTCTGGCAAGTGGGCTCACACAGGGGCTATCATCCAAAGCATCATTTACCATTTCCACCGGCGCCGACAATGGAGGAAAAAATCTGTACATCTTCTTCCGGTGGTACAACAGCAAACATCCCGAACTGGCAGGTCCGTGGTGCGCAATGGTAACCATATGGCTAACGTAACGCAATTACAGAAACTGCTACTTAAGATTGCCAGATACACCGCCACCCCCTACCCCAGAAAGAGAGAACGCTCAAAAAAAAAAAAGAGCGTCCTCCCTTTTTGAAATTCCAAGCCACAACAACTCAGACAGAGAGAGAGCACAACAAGCTCTAAACCCTACTCAGAACAAGAAACCATCACAGTATCTGCGTAGCAAATTATCAAGTCGGATGAAGCAAGGATTGAAAAACAACATTAGTCCGATTTTTCACAAAGATTCATATATAAGATTCACCAGACAACACTGAAACTCAGTACAAAATTATTATTCCACAACAACAAAAGATTGATCAGTCGTTTTCATTCTAAAAGAGTTCTCTGAATCCGGCTCTGCCCCATCACACAAAAACAAGTCAAAACCGAAACGTTCTACAGCATCTACGCATATGAATCTTCATTCAGCAGTAGAGTAGAACAGTTATTTTGAAGAAAAATCAAAGATTTAACTCAAAAAGTGCTGTTTTTATGTTTTAAAACATATATCTTTGTATCGTCAATTAGAAATTATTCTATAAGACAAATCTGATACAAGGAATACCCAATAAAAAATCACAAGGGAATTCTTTGTTTTTTTTATTTATAATAGGTATAGGTATTTAGGTTTTAAAATTTAATTTTTAAGGTTATGAAAAAGATTTTTAGTTTAGTTGTTATTTTGGTCGCATTTGGCGCCAGCGTTTCTGCAGTAAATTCAAGTGATTACACTGTATTTTACAAGTTGAATAACGAAACTACATTCAATTCGCTAGTTCGTTATTTGGATGCCGATTATACGCAAGCAGATCAGTTGAAGTATGTATTTTCTCTTACAGAAAATAAGTTGAAAACAGCTTTGAAAGCCGACAATGGAGTTGCTGCCGAAAAAGCATTAAAATTTAATTTAGGTAATGCAAAATCAATTTTGAGTGATTCTCAATACAAAAAGTACTTAACCGCACTGAATGTAACGATCAATCGCGAAAAAGAGACATTTATTGCCGAAAACAAGTAATTTAGTATTATTATTATTTGCCTATAAGGGGTGCTTTCATATGAGAGCACCCCTTATTTTTAGTTGAAAGCGAAAGCATCTTTATACCTAATCAAAGAGCAGTGGTCAATTATTAATGATTAATGGTAAATACCCTGTTAGCAATTGATAATCTACAATTAATAATTATTTCCTTTTATCCCACAAATAAGAAATCGTCCCAGTTTTCATCCCACTATCAAAAACCAATATCTGCTTTTCATCCTCAAAAAAATCGTTTCGTCCCGG
>JAATGT010000095.1 GCA_015654525.1 Bacteroidales bacterium | reverse complement strand
GAGCAAATTAGTCGTTACCGCCCCGGCGATAAAATAACTGTTACCGTTGTAAGAGGTGATTCTGAAGAAAAACTAAAGGTCGAGTTGAAAAATAGTCAGGGTAATTATGGCGTTGTATCATCAGAAAACAGTAAAGATGTGTTAGGGGCAACCTTTAAGGAGGTTGATTCTAAGACCAAAGATAAATTAGATCTGGATTACGGTGTCGAAGTCAAATCGCTTAATAAAGGCAAATTGGCTGATCAGGGCATCAAACCAGGATTTATTGTTCTGAAAATAAATAATCAGGCTATTCGCTCAGCCGAAGATATTCAGGCCGCTTTTGATGCGGTAATGAATAATGGAGAGCGTGAAAAGGCCCTTTTTGTTGTGGGAGTTTATCCAAATGGGAAAGTGACTTATTATATAATAAATCTGGCGGAATAAATCATTTCTTTTCTCTGAGATCATTTAAAAAGCACAAACTTTGTTTTTACAGAGTTTGTGCTTTTATTTATCAACAAATTAGAACAATTTCATTAGCCTTACGTTTATCAACAAAACATCAAATTAAAAGAGTGATTATTTTATTATATTCCGGTTTTCAATGTTTTTTCTTGTAAATTTGAATATGATTTATATAAAGAAAGAATATTTGTAAACATACTAGTATCTAAATTGTTATGTTGTAGAGAATAAAAGATATTCTTTTTGGTCTTTTCGGCTTGTATAACCGAAAATAATGACTACTTTTGCAAGCTAATTTTCATCAATAAAATGAGACAATTAAAAATTACCAAATCAATCACGAATCGTGAAAGTGCATCTCTTGATAAGTATTTACAGGAGATTGGACGCGAAGATCTTATCACAGTTGAAGAAGAAGTCGAATTGGCTCAACGGATACGTGCCGGCGATCGGATTGCGTTAGAAAAACTAACACGTGCTAACTTACGTTTCGTTGTTTCGGTGGCAAAACAGTACCAAAATCAAGGCCTCAGTCTACCCGACTTAATTAACGAAGGCAACCTTGGACTGATTAAAGCAGCTGAAAAGTTCGACGAAACACGTGGATTTAAGTTTATTTCGTATGCTGTTTGGTGGATTCGTCAATCTATTTTGCAAGCTTTGGCCGAACAGTCACGTATTGTTCGTCTACCGCTAAATCAAGTAGGATCATTAAACAAAATCAACAAAGCTTTTTCTAAGTTCGAGCAAGAAAACGAACGTAAACCTTCACCAGAAGAATTGGCCGATGTATTGGATATTCCGGTAGATAAAATCGCTGATACGATGAAAGTTTCGGGTCGTCATATTTCTGTAGATGCTCCATTCGTTGAAGGCGAAGACAACAGCTTGTTGGATGTAATGATTAACGATGATTCTCCCAACGCTGACCGTGTATTGATTAACGAATCACTTTCAAAAGAAATAGAGCGTGTACTGGCATTTACTTTGTCAGACAGAGAACGCGACATAGTGAAAAAATTCTTTGGAATTGGTGTGACGGAAATGACACTGGAAGAAATAGGCGATGAATTTGGTTTGACACGTGAACGTGTTCGCCAAATCAAGGAAAAAGCGATTCGGAAATTGAGACCAAATGCTAAAAGTAAATTATTAAAAGGATTTTTAGGGTAATCGGAACGATAGTACGATGTCTTTAAAACATAAAAGGAGCAACTTAACGGTTGCTCCTTTTATGTTTATGTGTCCTCGATTAAGATAGTTTAGTCTCTAAATTACGTTTCAATGCTGCTAAAAAAGCTTCTGTGCTCAGGTAGTTGTCGCTGGTCACACTGTCGCCATAAATAAGTATGGCCAAGTCTTTAGTCATTTCACCGGCCTCAACGGTTTCAATACATACTTGTTCCAACTTTTCACAGAAGTTCAACAGTGCCGGATTGTTATCCAACTTGGCTCTGTGCATTAGTCCGCGTGTCCACGCAAAGATAGATGCAATTGGGTTGGTAGATGTTGATTTCCCTTGTTGGTGTTGACGATAATGGCGGGTCACAGTTCCGTGAGCAGCTTCAGCTTCTACAGTTTTTCCGTCGGGAGTAACCAATACCGACGACATCAATCCCAATGAACCGAAACCTTGCGCAACGGTGTCTGATTGCACATCGCCATCATAGTTTTTGCAGGCCCACACAAAACCGCCGTTCCATTTCATGCATGAAGCTACCATATCGTCGATGAGGCGATGTTCGTAAGTGATTCCGGTCTCTTCGTAAGCGGTCTGAAATTCTTTTTCATATACTTCCTGAAAGATGTCTTTGAAACGTCCGTCGTAGGCTTTCAGAATGGTATTCTTGGTTGAAAGGTATAGCGGCCATTTTTTCTCCAATGCAACCTGAAAGGAAGAACGGGCAAAACCGTAGATGGATTCGTCGGTATTGTACATAGTCATGGCCACACCATCACCTTCGAAATTGTAAACTTCCCATTCTTTTATTTCTCCGGCTTCGTTGGTGAAAGTCATTTTTAAAGTGCCTTTTCCTTTTATTACCGTATCGGTAGCTTTGTATTGATCACCAAATGCATGACGACCTATTACGATAGGCTTGGTCCAGCCCTGCACATAACGTGGCACATTGTTGCAGATAATCGGTTCGCGGAAAACCGTTCCACCAATGATGTTGCGCAATGTTCCGTTAGGTGACTTCCACATTTTCTTTAATCCGAACTCTTTCACGCGAGCTTCGTCAGGTGTGATGGTAGCACACTTGATGCCAACATTGTATTTGTTGATGGCATTTGCAGCTTCGATGGTCACCTGATCGTTGGTCAGATCCCGATTTTCAATTCCCAGATCGTAATATTTAATATCCAGATCGAGGTAGGGAAGGATTAGTTGCTCTTTGATAAATGTCCAGATTATGCGGGTCATCTCATCACCGTCTAGTTCAACAACTGGGTTTGTTACTTTTATTTTGTTCATAAGTCTAAAGCCCTCTAAATCCCCCAAGGGGGGACTTTTGAGCATTTGTCTAAAGTATTATTAATTGAATTATATGAGTAATGAATTCCTATTGTTACCACTCAAAAAGTTCCCTTTGGGGGATTAGGTGGTTTTGGGTTAACGATCTTTTAGCGGTGTAAATGCTTTCTTTTCGCCTACGTTTTTGTAAGCCGGACGAATGATGCGTTTGCTGGCAAAGTTCAATTCTTCAATACGATGTGCTGTCCAGCCAGTGATACGAGCCATGGCAAACAAGGGTGTAAATACTTCGGTAGGAAGACCGATAGCATCGTATACAAAGCCGGAATAAAAATCAACATTGGTACAAACCTGTTTGTTTATATCATCACCTTTGAAGTTCATAAATGCCAATACTGCCCGTTCATCGATTAGTTCCAGAAAGGCAAATTCTTTTTGTAAACCCTTTTCAATAGCCATTTGACGAGCCATTTCTTTTAATATTAATGCGCGTGGATCGGATACTGTGTAGACTGCATGACCAATTCCATAGATCAGGCCGCTTTTATTGTAAGCTTCCTTATTGAGCATCTTCTTTAGATAAATGTCTATTTCTTTTACATCCGTCCAATTTTTAATAGTTGTTTTGAGATGTTCAAACATTTGAACTACTTTAATATTGGCACCTCCATGTAACGGACCTTTCAGAGAACCGATTCCTGCAGCAATGGATGAATAGGTATCTGTTTGTGATGAACTGGTTACGCGTACAGTAAAGGTCGAATTGTTACCTCCACCGTGGTCGGCATGTAAGATTAATATCAAGTCGAGTATTCTAATATCTAATTCAGTATATCTTCCCGGACCTTTCATCATGTACAGAAAGTTTTCTGCAAGCGACATATCTTCTTTTGGATGGCGAATATGCAACGAACGCCCTAGTTGACTGTGACGATGGATATTGTATGCATAGGCTATTATAGTAGGAAATTTTGCAATAAGATCAATTGATTGGCGAATCAGGTTGTCGCGTGAAATATCATCCGGATTGGGATCAAAAGTGTATAACTCCAGTACACTGCGAGCCAGAATGTTCATAATATCCTGTCCTTCCAGATCAATAATGTTCATGGTTGCCTTTTGATTCAACGGCATAGCGTTGTACAAAATTTTTTTGAAAGTGATCAGCTCTTCGGCATCCGGTAGATATCCCGAAAGTAACAGGAAAGCAGTTTCTTCAAAACCAAGCCGGTTTTCTTTCGATAAACCCTGTGTAAGATCTTCAACATCAATTCCGCGATAATATAGTTTTCCAGGGATGGCCTTCAGTCCGCCTTCCGGTAACTTTTCGTACCCAACCACATCACCAACTTTGGTAAGACCAACCAATACGCCTGAATGATCTTCGTTTCGTAAACCGCGTTTTACATTAAATTGAGTAAATAACTCTTTATCGATCCGACTAGTGGTTTTGATTGTCTCAGATAATTTATAAATCAAATAATCCTGTTCCATGATTTTAGATTTTATATTGTTTTTGTTTCTCATATTACTTCTTTAACACGTTTAATCTGAATTTTGTTTTACAATATAGAATAGTTTTTTACTTATTCATGGCATTTAATGCGCTACCGGCTTTAAACCAATCTATTTGGACCTGATTGTAAGTATGAATGGCTTCAAACTTGTCGGTAGTTCCATTACTGTGATTCAATATTATAGTCAGATTCTTACCAGGTGTGAACGCTGTCAGGCCGAGGATACTGATTTTGTCGTCTTCACGAACTTTGTCGTAATCATTTTTGTCGGCAAAAGTCAATGCCAACATTCCCTGCTTTTTTAGATTGGTTTCGTGAATACGTGCAAATGATTTGACCAGGATAGCTTTTTCATTCAGAAAACGAGGTTCCATAGCAGCATGTTCGCGACTGGAACCTTCGCCGTAATTTTCTTCGGCCACGACCACAGATCCGATTCCCTGCGCTTTGTACTTGCGGGCCAAAGCCGGAACTGCAAGGTATTCGCCTGTTTCGGGATTGAGAACGGCGTTTGTTTTATTGGTGAACGAATTCACAGCTCCAATCAGCATATTATCTGAAATGTTATCCAAGTGACCCCGGAAGCGAAGCCATGGTCCGGCCATGGAAATGTGGTCGGTGGTACATTTGCCTTTGGCTTTGATCAATAAAGGTTGCTCAATCAAATCTTTGCCATTCCAGGGCGCAAAAGGGTGCAGACTTTGCAGACGTTTTGACTTCGGATTGATCACAATGTCGCTGCTATTACTTGCCGGAGCAATATAACCTGCATCTTCCACCGCATAACCTTTTGGAGGCAATTCGTACCCGTGAGGCTCCTGAAGTTTCACACTTTCACCTTTTTCGTTAAGCAGGGTATCTTTCATCGGGTTGAAGCATAAATCACCGGCAATGGTAAGTGCTGCTACAATTTCGGGTGATCCGATGAAAGTGTGTGTATTCGGATTTCCATCATTTCGTTTGGCAAAGTTGCGGTTGAACGAGGTGATGATGGAATTCGGGCGTTCCGGACTGTCGGTTTCGCGTTTCCACTGACCGATGCAGGGACCGCAAGCATTAGCCATCACTACGCCTCCTACCGATTCGAATTCAGCCAGTACTCCATCGCGGGCTGCAGTATAGCGAACCTGCTCTGAACCGGGATTGATGATAAACTGTGCTTTTACCTTTAGCTTTTGCTCTTTTGCATACTTGACAACCGAAGCTGCGCGGGTCATGTCTTCGTACGAAGAGTTAGTGCATGAACCGATCAAACCCACTTCCATGGCTTGCGGATAGTTTTTTTCTTTTACCGCTTTGGCAAACTCAGAAAGCGGATAAGCTGCGTCGGGCGTGAATGGGCCATTGATGTAAGGTTCCAGTTCCGACAAATTAATTTCAATCAAGCGATCGTAGTAGTTTTCCGGTTGGGCCACAACTTCAGGATCGGCTTGAAGGTGTTCAATAACGGTAGCAGCGGCTTTTGCAACCGATGTACGTCCGGTGGCCTGAAGATAAGCGGCAGATTTTTCGTCGAAAGGGAAAACGGAAGTGGTGGCACCCACTTCGGCACCCATATTACAAATAGTACCTTTTCCGGTGGCAGAAATAGAAGCTGTTCCTTCGCCGAAGTACTCAATTACGGCATTGGTTCCCCCTTTTACGGTAAGAATACCGGCCAGTTTCAGAATAACATCTTTAGGAGAAGCCCAACCCGACAGTTTGCCTGTAAGTTTTACACCGATGACCTTGGGCATTTTCAGCTCCCAGGGCATGCCGGCCATTACATCTACAGCATCAGCACCACCTACTCCGATGGCTATCATGCCCAGTCCACCTGCATTGGGTGTGTGCGAGTCGGTACCAATCATCATTCCACCGGGGAATGCATAGTTTTCCAATACCACCTGATGAATGATACCTGCGCCCGGTTTCCAAAATCCGATGCCAAACTTGTTGGATACGGCGCTGAGGAAATCATATACTTCGCGGTTGGTGTCGTTTGCGGTTTTTAAATCGGCAGCGGCTGCGATATGAGCCTGAATAAGATGATCGCAATGTACGGTGGAAGGAACGGCAACTGTTTTGCGTCCAGAATTCATTAGTTGTAACAAAGCCATCTGAGCCGTTGCATCCTGCATAGCTACCCGGTCGGGTGAGAAGTTGACGTAATCAATAGCGCGATTGTAATTTTCTAATGGTTCTTCGGCGGCAAGGTGAGAGTAGAGAATTTTCTCGGTAAGCGTAAGCGGCCGCTGTAGTTTATTTTTTATCTGACTAATCTTTTCGGGGAGGGAAGCGTAGATACGCTGAATCATTTCTTCATCAAAAACCATAATTTCTGTATTTTTAATCAAATTGTAACTATATTGCTTGCAAATGTAATAAAAAATAACTTTGTAGCGTAATACAAAGCTATAAATCTACTTTTCTAAACAATTGAATGTGTAAAATGTTCAGACTATTTCACTGTATAAAGTAAAAAGATCGCCACTTTTTGCATAAAAGTGGCGATCTTTAGGTGTTTGAATGTATTTATATTCAGAAATTAATTTTGTGTGAAATTCATTGACGTGGCTTAAATCCAATTGTTACATTTGCCTGATTTAAATTCAATTTGTTTTCTGAGTTTATGATTGTTTTGCAGTGGTGCATTTATCTACAAGGTAAACAATCGACATGTATGGAATTCCACTATTTGTGGTTAATCCTATTTCGCAGGTGCGGCTGTTGGAATATCCCCGTTGGATACCTTTTGTTACAAGCTGCGGTTTCAATTTGCGTAATGCGTAGCGGTTTACTTCGGGTGTGGTGAAACCCTTGTCACCGGCAAAACCACAACAGCCGACCTCTTCGGGAATAAATACCTGCTCTGTGCAGCGGTTAGCCAAAGTTACCAGGGTTTGTTTTAATCCCATTTTTGTCATAGAGCAGGTAGTATGAATGGCTACTGCATCTTTGACCGGATGAAAATCTAGTTTGTTTACAAGATATGTTTCGATAAATTCAACGGGCTCATATAGTTTCATCTTTTTTATTTTGTCGCGCATACGGTATAAACAAGGGCTTTGGTCGCATACCACCGGATACTTACCTTGTTCGCTGGCGATCCATAGGGCATCTTCCAGTTCTTCGGTTTTTCGGTCGGCAATGTCATACATGCCTTTGCTTTCCCATATTGTACCACAACACATGTTTTCCATTCCCTCAGGAAAAATAACTTCATAGCCTGCTTTTTGAAACAGATTGGTCATCTTGTCGGACAGTGGAGTTTGTTCGGGGCTCGCTTTATCCACTCCCATGGACTGATTGATGCAGCTGGGAAAATAGACCACTTTCAGTTCGGAAGTGCGTTGATGTATTCTGTCGGTATGTATTTTATGCGATTTTGGCATGGCTGTGGTCCAAAGCGGAAGTCCGAGTTTGTTTGCTTCGTTGCATAGAAAAGTCATATTTTTGCTACCAACGACTGTGTGGGCAAAGTTGGCTAATGTAAGCACAGAACGGAGTCCGGTTTTTATACCTTCGAAATGATTGGCTGCAAAGTTTCCGGTTTGCCAACCAATGCTTCCGGTGGGTAGCGAAGCATGTCTCACGTCGTGGGTGAGATGCCCGGTGTTGATTTCCATGGGGCAGGAGGTGGCACATAGACCATCGCCGGCGCAGGTTGCATTTCCCAGATATTTGTATCCTTTTTCCAACTCGGCTAATAAGGCCGGATCATCCTTTGTTTGTTTTAGCCTGGAAATTTCTCGTTGTATAACAATACGCTGACGCGACGAAAGCGTAAAACCGGCAGTAAGACAGTTGACTTCACAAAATCCGCATTCAATACATTTATCCACATGCGGATTGGTCAGAGGTAGTGGTTTGAAATCTTTGATAAAGCACGCAGGGTCATCATTGAAAATAACCCCGGGATTGAGTATGCCATTCGGATCGAACAATGCTTTTACGCGTTTCATAATGGCAAAAGCCGCACTTCCCCATTCTTTTTCGACAAACGGAGCCATGTTTCGTCCGGTACCATGTTCTGCCTTGAGCGATCCATCGTATTTCTCGGTAACCAAAACCACTACTTCGTTCATCAAAGCTTCGTATCGGTCAATCTCGGCCTGTGAATCAAATCGCTGATTGATGATGAAGTGAAAGTTCCCTTCCAGCGCATGTCCGTATATAACTCCGTCGTTGTATCCGTATTTCAGGAGTAGAGCTTGTAAATCAGCTGTTGCCGAGGGTAAATTTTCAATATGAAAAGCCACATCTTCAATTAAAGTTGTTGTACCCAACTCCCTCATGCCTCCCACAGAAGGAAAAATGCCGGAGCGGATTGCCCACCACACATTATAGATCTCCGGATCTTCGGTGAATGCAGCTGGTATTATTATATCAACTGTTTTGATGCAAGCCTCTATCAGTTCAATTTTATGCTGAAGTTCTTCCTGCGAGTCAGCCTTTGTTTCAATAAGCAGAGCTGTTACTTTATTCTCCAAAGACGAAAGATATGCGGGCATACCTGCTTTTCCTTCTACCGACTTCAATGCTTTTCGGTCCAGAAGCTCGATGCCTGTTACCGGAGTAGTTTTTAGCTGCTGCACCGCTTCGCAAGCATATTTAATATCTTTCAGGTAAAGCATTGTACTTGCTTTGTACTTCTTTTCCACTTCCGTTTTTACAGTAGCTTCGGCCAGAAAAGCCAGCGTACCTTCAGAGCCTACAAGCAGGTGCGTGATGATGTCGAACGGATCTTCGAAAGTTACAAATGGCAAAATGTTGAGTCCGGTAACATTCTTGATACTGTATTTATAACGTATCCGGCTTGTCAGTTCCGGATCTGCTTTAATGTCATCGCGTATCTGAAGTATGGTATTGACGAATTCGCTGTGCGTGGACAAAAAGGAAGCCCGACTTGCTTTGTCGCCGGTATCGAGCAGCGTACCATCGGCAAAAATGATACGTGCCGAGCAGAGTATTTTATCACTGTTGGCATGCGTACCACAGCTTTTGCCGGAAGCATTGTTGATGATGATACCGCCCACCATGGCCGAATTGAGCGATGCCGGATCGGGAGAAAAGAGTCTCCCGTAAGGTTTCAGAACATCGTTTACACGACTGCCCACAATGCCGGGCTGTAAAGAAATAGTGCTTCCTCCATCCTTAATTTTATATTTTTCCCACAGCTTTCCGGTGACTATCAGCATGGAATTACTGATGCTCTGCCCCGAGAGGCTGGTACCGGCAGCTCTAAAGGTGACCGGAACATGAGCATCATTTGCCTGTTTTAATAAAGATGAAACCTCTGCCTCGCAGGTAGGCATAATCACAGCCTGCGGAACTTGCCGGTAGAATCCGGCATCTGTTCCCCATGCCAGTCGACGGGTGATGTCCTTAAATAGTTGAACTTTTTTTAATGAGCTCTCAACTTGCTGTATGAATGCACTAATGTTTACTGAATGTTCCATAATTACGGGCATATATTATAATATTCAAGCGGATTATTTGTAATGTAACAAATCTCAATTCCACTTACAAAGGAACTCATAATGCCTTGTATTTGCCCTTAAATAAAGTGAAAATATTTAGGCCTACAGTAAAAGGATGATAAAGCCTGTATCCGTAAAGTTACTACCAGAAGGCCACCAGAACACCAGATTAATTTCGTTTGAAATTCATCCACGTCAGTTTGTGCCAGATACCTTCCAGTGGACCCTGACGGTGGTCTTTCATCCACCATTTGCTGAACACCCCTTGCAGTATAGCCAGCACAATTCCGATTAAAATACAGTAGGTGGCTCCGGTATATTGGTACAATCCAAGTCCGAAACCGTAATAAATAAACGTACCCACGATAGATTGCATAATATAGTTGGACATGCTCATTTTGCCGAATGCATTGAACATATTGAGCACGCGCCCCGAAAATTTTTCGTAGACAATAAAAAATACTGATACCAATACGAGCATAAATGCCAGATTGGACCAGGTGGAAATGATGGTGACCAGCGGACGGCGGATGGCTTCGCTGCTGAGCCAGGTTGGCAGACCGTTTTTCAGCATAAACAGGGGTACAAATGCGATGGCAGCAACGATTAATGTTCGAAGCCAGAAACGGTTATTGTCTTCGGATGCTGCAAAGAGTTTTTTGCGCCCAGCCAACATGCCGAGCATAAACAACGAAATGGTTTGAAAAACGCGTCCGGCTTCCCACGACCAGTATATCACTCCTATTTTGCCATTAGTGAGGTTGCCCACCCAGGTGTTGATAATTGATTTTCCCGGAAGGTATGTCGCAGTTTTTCCAAAATAAGCCCACGAAGCTGGATTGCTCATTTTCATTTCGGGATGTTGCAGTCCCGAAAAAACGTTGAACCATTCGTAGGGCTGAAGCATAAGCAGGACGGCAATCCAAAATACCGTTTTGTTACTCAGTTTGGCAACCGGAATAAGTGCAAATCCCAGAATGGCATAAATGGTAAGTATGTCGCCCTGATAAAAAGCCGAGTTAATAAGCCCAAAGATCAGCAGCAGCACCAGTCGCCATGCAAAACGTCCGCGGAAATCGTTTCCTTTTCGGGCCTGGTTATCCGATTGGATAAAAAAGGTAAGCCCGAAGAGCAAGGCAAAGATGGCATAAGATTTTCCGCCAAACAAGAAAAACAGGCTGTCCCAGATTACCTGATTAAGCCCAATCAACCATTGAGGTTGACCTGCAGGAGTAAAATAAAAATCGAAATGTTCAATATTATGCAATAACATAATGGAAACAATGGCAAAGCCACGCAGAGCATCCACAACGTGGAGGCGGGGAGAGGATGATTCAGTCATATTATGAGTATTTTTTGCAAAGATAAAAGAAATACTCAAAACACAAAGGGTGTAAATGGTTCAGTTTAGAGGGTAAAATGATAATAGTTCATAATTCATAATTGCACCTTACACCATTACACTTTACACCCCTCATAACTAAAAACGTCAATCCTCCAGAAATCCAAATTTTCCTTTATTCAAATCGTCGTAAGCTTCGATAATCTCCTGTCGGGTATTCATCACAAAGGGACCATAGGAAATGATTGGTTCGTCTATAGGTTCGCCGCTTAACAGCAAAACAATGGCATCGCCGGTAGCTTGTAGCTTTATGTCGGTTCCGTTGTTGGCAAACAAGGCAAAATGATCGGTGTCAACCTGCTTGTCATTCAGCGTAACACTCCCTTCAATCACCACCACTCCAGTATTGTACTGTTGCGGCAGCGAAAACAATACTTCCGCGCCGGCTTTTACACGCACGTTGTACATTTCTATAGGGGTAAATGTCTGTGCCGGACCTTTTACACCCTCGTAATTTCCGGCTATCACTTCCACCACACCCGTTCCGTCGGGCAAATTGAACTGACCATACTCTTCGCGCTTAATGGCCTGATAGCGGGGTTTACTCATTTTAAACTGTGCAGGCAGGTTTACCCACAGTTGCACCATTTGAAATTCACCACCCGTTTTGCTCCATTCTTTTTCGTGATATTCTTTGTGTAGCACGCCTGATGCAGCCGTCATCCATTGCACATCGCCTTCGCCTATCACACCCGCATTTCCGGCACTGTCATGATGAGCCACTTTGCCACTATAGGCAATGGTCACCGTTTCGAAACCACGATGCGGATGCACGCCAACTCCGCGTGGAATGTCCGAAGGCGGAAATTCGATTTTGGAACCGTAATCCATCAGGAAAAACGGACTCATGCGTTTGATGGGTAAAAGTCCGTTTCCCGGGAAAAAATTATGCACGCGAAAGCCATCGCCTACCATGTGAGCGGCAGGAGGTGGAAGTATCTTTTCAATTGATTTAAGTGTAGCCATTCTGTTTAAATTTTTGTATAAAACAATCGAGAAGCAATTTGGTTCTTAACTATTGTACTCAAAATGGCACATTCATTACATAATGTTTCCCGCCGGTGTAAAACTGATGATATCCCTGAGCTCCGTAGTAGCGGCCTATTCTTTGTTGTTTCCATTGAAATCAGCTGGTTACTGTTCAAAAAACTGCTGTAAAACATAAAATTTCATATAAAAAAACCTATTAAAACATTTGCAAATCTCAAATCTACCCGCTAACTTTGCTGCACTTAAATCGTAAACGTATAAAAACAAGCGTTCTATAACAGTAAATATCTGTCGTACGTGTACGAAAGGCTAAACGTGCAAAAAAATGCCCGGCGTACAGGTACGAACGATCGAACGAGTTAAAAAGTGACTGTCGTACGCGTACGAAAGGCTGAACGAACAAAAGAATGCCCGGCGTACCAGTACGAAAGCTCAAACGAGGGGAAAAATGCTCCGGCGTACTAGTACGAACGGTCGAACGAGCCATAAAATGATCGGCGTACGCGTACGACGACCTGAACGAGGCGATGAATGCTCCAGCGTACTAGTACGACAAAGTATAAAACAACAGCGTCTGATTGAAAATTCAAATAAACTCCGGATATGTTTTACTAATTAAATGTATGTATTTATGAAAATCATGAATTTCGCTTTATCTCGTCTTCACGACGAAGAGCATTTCCAATTTTATACTTCTTTCCGTGATTTAGTGTTGGTTTTTGGTGCACTGGCACTTAAAATTGAATTATTGTTTAACCTCTTTTTGGCCGCTTATGCCAATGAGCTGGTGGCATTGGATGTGGTTCGAAAAAGTGCCATATCCGACGACCTGAAAGATTCGGACAAAGAACGCGACGAGGTGTTTCGCGGCATGTGTGATGCTGTGAAATCGGGTCTGAATCATTATGATCCCGATGTACGTGCAAGCGCCAAACGCCTACAAATAGTGCTGGATACTTATGGTAATCTGGCTGTTAAACCCTATGAAGCCGAAACCGGTGGTCTGAACAGTTTGATTAACGACTTCACGACTACCTATGCTGCCGATGTGGCCAAAGTGACGCTCACCGGATGGACAACAGAACTGCAGGCCAAAAACAAGGCTTTCAATGACCTGAAAAACAGCCGTTATTCTGAGGAAGCTGTCAAGACACTCTTACGCATGAAGCAAGAGCGCCATAAAACAGATGACATCTACCATCAGATAACGGAACGGCTCAATGCACTGATCATCGTGGAAGGCGAAACGGCTTATCTTCCGTTTGTAAACGAGCTGAATAAGCGCATCGAAGGATACGACAATACCATCTCCATCCGACGGGGAAAATCAAAAAAGTCGACCGATACAACTGACGAGGCTAAATAAAAAAAAGAGAGAGCGCGAAAACCGGAGTTCGCGCTCTTTCTTTTTTTTATAAATATATTTTATAGAACCAGTCGGAGTCAAAAACTAGATGTGGAGGTGTAGAGGAAAAATATTTTGTTTGAAAAGTCGTAAAAACAAAAAACCCGGCTTCATCACCAGCATAAAAACTGGGAGAGGAATCACCGGGACTACGTCGCAAAGATACAAAAAATATGGAAAGTAAAACCATTATCGAGAAAATTATCTCAAATGAGCGTTTACAGCCTTATCTGATGCATCACAATAATGATGAGGAAAAATCGATTCAGCACTATAAGAGCAATATACTTATTTCTGAAGCATTTTATCCATTATTATCTATGCTCGAAATTGGACTAAGAAATTCGATTAATTTTCAGCTAACGAAGAAATTTAATGATAAGAATTGGTTTGAAAATCGTGAATTTGTAAAAATAGCTTCTAGGTTTCAAATTGACAGAATATCAGATGCAAGAACTAATATCTTATCGGATAAGAAAGAAATAACCTCTGGTAGAATAATTTCTGAACTCTCATTTGGTTTTTGGACATCTTTATTTGACACCAAATTTGAAATGACTCTTTGGAAAACTCTTCGACTCGCATTTCCAAACTGCCCGAAAGGAATTAGAAAGCGAAGAACTATGAGTTCAAAGTTTAATTTAGTTCGAAAACTGAGGAACAGAATTTTTCATCATGAAGCGATAACGTGGAATCTTGATGTTTTACAAGAATACGAAAAGGAAATTTTGGAAGCTTTGAATTGGCTGAATAAAGATTTAGTAAATTGGATGGAAGGATTAAATCACTTAGATAGTGTAATTGAAGCAAATAGAAATAAAATTGAATGATAAAAATCAGCTGCTCTCGTGATTCTGCGCTCTCTTGATAAAACAAACCAAAACAAAGAAGAGCAGTTTCTGAAAACTGTAGTTGTCATGATCAATAGGTAGTACCAAGACAATCCAATTTAAAAACAGCTTGCCGATTAGTCCGACAACTGATCGGCACCGATTCCTTGCCAGCATACTTGGTCTATTGACACATTATTCTTACATTTGTCATTCGAAAAAAAACAGACCACCATGCCACCCTTAGCCGAACGACTCCGCCCACAAACTCTTGATGAATACATTGGCCAAAAACATCTGGTTGGTGACAAAGCTATCCTGCGTCAGATGATTGAATCGGGGCGTGTGGCTTCGTTCATTTTGTGGGGGCCTCCGGGTGTGGGTAAAACCACGCTGGCTAAAATCATTGCTAACAAGTTGGATCGCCCGTTTTATACGCTTAGTGCCGTTACCTCGGGGGTGAAGGATGTGCGCGAGGTGATATAAAAAGCCAAATCGAGCCGCTTCTTTTCGCAGGGTGGTAATCCCATTCTGTTTATCGACGAAATACATCGTTTCAGCAAATCGCAACAGGACTCCTTGCTCGGTGCGGTAGAAAATGGTACGGTGACACTTATTGGTGCTACTACCGAAAATCCGTCGTTCGAAGTCATCACACCGCTGCTCTCGCGCTGTCAGGTGTATGTGCTCAAGTCGCTCGAAAACGAAGACTTGCTGGAGTTGGCCAATAGGGCTATCGCTACCGATCCGGAATTGAAGAGTCGTGAAATCGTCTTTGATGAGACCGAGTCTTTGGTGCGTTATGCCGGAGGCGATGCCCGTAAGTTGCTGAACATTTTGGAACTGGTAGTGGCTGCCGAACCCGAAGGGGCAACTGTACATTTTACTAACGAAATTGTTACTGAACGCTTGCAGCAAAACCCTATGGCCTACGACAAGGACGGGGAGATGCATTACGATATTATTTCCGCCTTTATAAAATCCATCCGGGGTAGCGATCCCGATGGGGCTATTTACTGGCTGGCGCGCATGGTGTCGGGTGGGGAAGACCCCAAGTTTATTGCCCGCCGATTGGTTATTTCGGCTGCCGAAGATATCGGTTTGGCCAATCCCAATGCCTTGCTGCTTGCCAATGCCTGCTTTGATGCTTTGCAGAAAATAGGTTGGCCCGAAGGGCGTATCATTCTGGCCGAAGCCACGGTTTATCTGGCTTCGTCGCCCAAAAGTAACTCTGCTTACCTGGCCATCGACGATGCCCTGGCACTGGTGGAACGTACCGGAAATTTGCCTGTTCCACTGCATTTGCGCAACTCGCCGACAAAATTGATGAAGGATTTGAACTATGGCAAAAACTATAAATACTCACACGATTTTCCCAATCACTTTGTAGAACAACAGTTCCTGCCCGATGAACTGACCAAAACACGCATCTGGCAGGTGCAAAACAGTCCTACCGAAAGTAAGCTGGGCGATTGGTTACGTACATTATGGAAAGGGAGGTATTAAAACAATACCTCCCTCTCTTCTCAAAACAACTAATACCAACCAAAATAATCAAAACCAACCAATCATATATTTAATCATTCAATTACGAATGTGGAAATAGAATTCTTCGGCATGGTGGACTTCACGGATTTACCGTTCATACAAATAAGGAAAGTCTGATCTTTATCTTCCTGATTCATCACCACAACTGCAATTTTTCCGTCCGCATTTTGAAATGCAGTAGTAAGTAGAAAACTTTTACTGGATGCAACTGAAATCCTTCGGGCTCCCGGTTTTATAAACTTGGAAAAATGACCGATATAATAAAATTCACTATCGAAAATAAGCTCATCGGTTTTTGTATTATAGTGAACGGGAGCAAAGCAGAAATTTTTTACATGATTCGGACCGCCTTGTTCGTCTAGTAATATATTCCAGTCGGTCCAACCAACCACTCCATTATTAAAGTCATTAATCATTGACTCACCATAGCGTTCTCCAAGTTTCCAGTCGTGGATTTTATTTAAATCGAACGAGTCGATACAACCTTCGGTAAATATCAGGTTCTTATCCGGAAATGCTTCATTTATCCGTTGTATGTTTTCATACTGTTGTTTGCCTCCGCTCCAGTCTTCGTACCAATGAAATCCGGCTCCCCAAATATATTTCGAAGCATCTTTATCGCTGTAAATATCACTTACACGCTGAAAAGCAATATCGCGGTTATGATCCCATATAATGATTTTTTTATTTGCCATGCCCGATTGATGTAACGTTGGTCCAAGAAAGTTTTTTACAAAATCTTTTTCTTCGGTAGACGTAAAAATGCAGGATTCCCAGGATTGTTTGGCCATCGGTTCGTTTTGTACGGATAATCCCCAGACAGGAATGCCATTTTTTTCATATTCACGGATAAACTTTACATAGTAGTTTGCCCAGGCCTGATTATATTCAGCCAGTAATTTACCACCATGTTGCATATCGTTGTTATCCTTCATCCATGCCGGAGGGCTCCATGGACTTGCAAATAATGTCAGCTTTCCGCCGGCTTCGGCAATTGCCTCTTTGATTAGTGGAACACGGTATTTTAAATCGTGACTAATATTAAATGTTTTCAATGAAACATCCTTGTCGGTCACATAGGTATAACTGTCGCTTGAAAAATCGCAACTATTGATTGAGGTTCTCGCGAGTGTATATCCAATTCCGTCTGTAGAATTATAATAGGCTTTTATGAATTCTTTTTGCTTTGCTACCGGCATTTTAAAAAATGTTTCGGCCGATGCATCGGTCAGGGCACCTCCGATTCCAAGTACAGTTTGAAACTTCTTATCTTGATTAATAAAAATACTGTTTTTTACGCCAACGGCTTGCGGATGATTTTCAAACTGGAGTTCCCCCACATACGATAATCGCAAATCTCCGGTCTGGGAGGTAGTGTACTGTTTAGCAACCCTTATTGAATTAAAATTAGTTGTTTCTTTTGCACTAATATATAAACTACTATACATTAATGCAATTGTCAAAAGTAATAGATGCTTTCTCATTTCTTATTTATTTACCTTAAAAATACCTGTTCAATATGTTTCTACCAGACATAAGTTGCCACGGCCCCTGATGCTAAACTGTGGGTAATTATTGTTTCTTCCAACAAAATGATACCACTGAGCTTGCCGGACATGAATAATTGAAAAAGCTGGTACCATCACTTATTGTAACAACCTTTATGTCGGTATTGCTGTTCGAGAGTACAATGGCAAACGAACCATCGGTGTTAACGAAAGCTGTGCTGGTAATACCAGTCAACGATGTCCCGTTAGTTGTTCCAATCCTTACAGCGCCCGGCTTTACTACAGCAGAAAGCTGGCCAATGATAAAATAATGCGAATTTTTAGAAATTGTGGCATAGTCGGAAGTACTAATATCAACTGCTCCATAACAGGACTGGCAGCCACCATTCCGATTAGGTCCTTTATCTGTATTTAGCATTAAATTCCAAACAATTACACCTGTACACCAATTGTTTACTGTCCCTAATGCCACTTCATTCATGTCATCAATCAGACGGACACTCAAATCACGACCGTTATTCCATTCGCCAATAGAAGTTTCGGTAAAAAGCAATCCTTTATCACTTTTGCTATGTACATTAAGTAGTGAGCTTTTATCGCCAAGATAGTTATGAAAGGCTGCTCCGGTAATGTATGCTGCTGCTTTGGTATCATTATATATGTTTAGCGGATAACTGTATTGGTCGTAATTGTGGTCATATGCATATATTTTGGTGTTAATTCCAGCTTCCACAAATTTGGGTCCTAAGGCATCTCTGACAAATGCTTGCTCTTCATCCCAATACATAAGCGTTGAGGCTGAGTTTCCTCCATTCAAAGGTTCATTCTGAGGAGTGACAGCATAAATATTAATACCATTTCCTTGAAATGCTTTTATCCATTTTACAAAATAAGTAGCATAGTCCTGAAAATATTGTGTTGCTACATGTCCGCTAGTCCATGAATTGTAGGGAACGTTTCCACCAGCTTCGGTTACTTTCATCCAACGGGGTGCTGTCCACGGAGCTGCAATAATCTTCAAATTTGGATTGATGGCCAGAATTTCTTTTAAAACCGGAATTACATAATTATTTTCTTCATTTGTAAGTCCAAAGTTTTCAATGCCTTCCTGATCGCAACAGCTATATTCACTGAGCGAAAAATCGGAACAACCGATTGATACCCGTACATAACTGAATCCATATCCTTCTGTCGGCGAGAATGTTTGTTTTAAAAATTTTGCTCTATTTTCAGTAGTCATTCTCAGTAAATTGTAACAAGTCGATCCGGTAATAGCCCCTCCGAATCCATCCATAGTCTGATAACGTGTCAAGGTGTCAAGTAGAATGCGGTTGGTTGCGGTACTTGCTTGTCCGGTTTTTAGAGTTACAGCTTTCTTAACCAATTCATTCAAGCGATCAGCAGTTGTAACATATACTGTGGCTGATGGTTGATTGCTGGAGATGCTATCTGTCGAAGTTTTACCTGTGTTAACAATTCCTGATTCCGTACTACATGACATGAAAGCCAATGAGCAGAAATACAGAGTGAAAATTGGTGTCTTTATATTCATTTTTTACTATTTTTGGAAAACCCTTACATAATCAATTTCATAAGTCAATGGTAATGCTGATTCGTCTACACCCAAATAACCACCCCAATTACCTCCCCAAGCGAGATTTAATTTTAGATAAAAAGGAGCGTTATATGGCCATGTATCTTTATTTCCGGTACCGTCATTATTGAAAGTGAAATAATTTACACCATCAATAAAACCCTTTATGTAATTGGCGGTCCATTCCACAGCATACACATGAAATTGATCTTCGGCATTATCAACGTATTTTCTGGACATTTTCTGTGTATTGATCGTTGAATTGTAGGCTGTACAATGTATGGT
>JAATGT010000298.1 GCA_015654525.1 Bacteroidales bacterium | reverse complement strand
TTTTTTTTTTTTTATTTCCGCTTTTGTAGAAGCCTTTATGCCATCTCTGCAAAAAAGTGAATGCGGGAGCAAAACCTGCTAAATGCTCAGTTTATAACCACCTTGACAATATCTGCCAGATAAATATGTATCAGAAGTTTGTTGCTTCATTTTGTTGTGAGTATCCAAAATACAGCAGCATGTAGCGAAGATAAAAAACCTGTTTCTAAATTAGTTTAATTGAAAGATACTATTAATTCCATATTTTCGGCCCTATTCATTGTTATTCTTAGCATAAGCAAACCCAAACCCTTTTGCTTGTCGTTCGTCTTGAAGTTTTCCCCACGACTCCCAACCTTTCTCACGCAAAATAGAATTATCGCGTTCAAGCATGGGGTAGCCTTCAAAAAAATCCGTAAAGTAGTCGCAAGGATAACTTTCGCACAATGCACACATTTCAACATTTTTTTCTTTTGCACACAGTCTGACTTTGCAGGTTGGATTTCCACTTCCCGCCTTACACGAGATACATACACCTTCAATAGACATTCCTTTTAAAAACGACCAAAATTTTTCTCCATCGGGGAAGAAGGACATAATTTTGTCAAATCCTAATTTCTTCATCTCCTCATACAAAACCTTTGCTGCGGGTTCAACTTTCACTTTGACTGCACAATTTTCACAGTAAAGACCGCAGTAACAAGCATATTTTCTTTCCATAGTTTCTATTTCTTAATTCATATTTCCACTTCGTTATTCCATTGTACTGTCGCTTGCTCATGATCGCTAACACTATTGATATTTGGCGGATTACTGGAGCATTTATTGTCGCCCTGCGACAAAGTGAATCTGGGAGCAACATCAGCCAAACTATCGGAATCTGAATTCTCAGAATAAAGATAGATCTCCGTTCAGATCTCATCCTTTTCTTTTTATACCAACAGGTATTCTGTAAATTCTATAATTCTGTAAATTCTGATTCAGACAATATGCCACAACGTGAATATACTTCAACTAAAACCTGGGCGTTTACCCCGATATATCGGAGCTGTGTCGTACCGACTACAGGAAGCCAAAGTATTAGGTTCGCGTCCATTTTCTTCGTTATATTTGTCTTTCGATTTTTCTTTTCTCTGGTTGTGATATATTAAAATAATAGTAAGTTGTAAAGTCGCCGCAAAACTATAGTCTTTCATAATGAACTGTAACCCCTCTATCTATTTTCAAAGAGCTATAAAAGCCACTGCAAGGCTACTTTTAAATTTCTCGAACTTGTTGTTTTTTGCTTTTTAGGCGCTTATTCTTTCTATTCGCTAAGTTTACAAAACAACAACCTTGCAATCATCAACCTCTGTAATCCTACCAGTTTCTTTCAAGTGTACATAAGCGGCTTGTATTGCTTGGGCTATGTTTCCACCAGTACGATTAAATCCAAAAGCACGAGCAGTTGCAACCAATAAATCATCTGCTTTTATACCGTAACTTTGATTCGTTATGCTAATCATTGCTTCACCTAACTCTTCTTTTGATATATAGGCGATAGGTCTTATAGCTCCATCTGATTTTGGAATTCTAACCTCAATATCCTTGATTGTTTTAAGAGATAAAAAATCATCTATTCTGTTTAATTCTTGCTTAATATTCTTATCAATATAATAATCTACTGATTCTCTTATTTTAGAGGTTGCTTTTTGATTGCCAAAAATTGGTGCAATGCGCTTACAAAGGTTTTCGTAATGAATGGGTTGTTCAATGCTTATTATGTGTTTTATCACATTACTGACAAATAAACTGTCAGGATATATTCGCTCGACATCTCGAATATTTGCTTCTTCGTAAACTAAAAAACCAAAACCTGTATTTACTTCAGAGCTTTCAATAACCAGCTCTTCTATTGATTCGTCAAACCCAATAGTTTGCTTTATTTGAAGTGGTTTGCGAGAGTCAAAATCTAATGCTGGTTCATTAAATGAACTCAATGCTTTTTCAACGGCTTCAATTAATTTTTTTTCTTCTGTTACCGTATCTTTTATCCAGTCAGTTGACCAAATACGGTATATTTTCCAACCTATATCTTCTAAAATAGTTTGTCGAAGCCTGTCTCGTTCACGAGCAGTTCTGGAACAATGATAAGTAGCTCCATCGCATTCAATGCCTAAAACAAATACACCGCTTTGTTTTGGGTGTCTCACAGCCATATCAATTCTGAAGCCAGAACAGCCAACTTGTGTTGCTACATTATAACCTTTTAAAGAAAGAAAATCGTATACTGACTCTTCAAAAGGAGATTCTAATTCAATTGTTGTTGGAGTTTTTATCTCGTTTTCTAAAACCGAAGGACCATTCTTTGCAAAATCAATATATGATCGAAGCATTCTCACTCCTTCCGAATTTGTCCGGTCAAGATCAATGTCAGTAGACTGAATAGAACCAACAAGTTTGACATTAAACTTAGCTCTTGTAATAGCAACATTTAATCGTCGATAACCGCCATCTCTACTTAAGGGACCAAAATACATAGACATTGGACCACCCTTTGAGTCTTTTGCATAACCGATACTAAAAATGATAGTATCTCTTTCATCCCCTTGCACATTTTCAAGATTTTTAATGAAGAATGGTTCTTCTTTCTCTTCTGAGAAAGAGTTGTCGAAACGATTATCCGACAATCTTCTTTGCCTGATAGCCATATCAATCGTAAGTTGCTGAGCTTCGCTAAATGTAACCACACCTAATGACCGATTTGGATATTTTGCGAAGTGTTCAAAGACTAAATCCGCAACTTTCTGAGCTTCATTTATATTGTTTCTCTTACCGCCTTTATCATAAACACCGTTTGAAACATAAACATACTCAACGCCAAAATCTGTCTTTTTCTCGTTTTGAGAAGGAAAGGTTACTAAACTGTGGTCATATATTTTAGCATTTGAAAACGCAATCAAATGTTCATGTCGACTTCTATAATGCCAACGTAAACTTCTTTCTGGTATTACATTAAGAGCCTCGTCTAGGATTGATTCGTAAGCACCTTCATCTTCAAAATCATCATTATTGTCAGTATCAAAATCGTTATCGGATAATGTAGAAGCAAAGAAATTAGTTGGAGGTAATTGCTTATTATCACCAACAATAATTACTTGTTTTCCACGCATAATTGCTCCAATTGCATCTTCGGTGCAAACCTGAGATGCTTCATCAAAAATAATTATATCAAAATCATAACTCTGAGCCTCCAAGAAAACACTTACCGAAAGAGGCGACATCATAAAACAAGGTTTAAGAGATGTCAGTAAGTTAGGAATTGCATTAAACAGTTTACGTAATGGCAGTAATTTACGTTGTTTATTTAGCTCTCTCTTTAAAACACCAATTTCATCTCTTGAAGAAGTTGCGGAATTAAAATCTGGAAGACGACTTAGTAACCTCTCTTTAACCCTTGAACGTGCAATAATTAGTTGATTGTTATCTAACTCTTTAAATTCTCGAATATTTTCTTCGTGTGCCTTCCGCCTAAAAGAATTTACCGCAGTGAATCTAATTGTCACTGTATCTAACCATAATCTATAAAACCGCTTAAGGTAGGTTGGTGTAATTAAATCTGCTTTAATCAATAATAATTCAATTTTTTCAATGTAATCATTCAACCCAGCTTTTATACAAGCTTCTCTATTGTTTCGATAATCAATCCATTCTTCTAATTGTGATTTCCTGTTCAAACAATTATCCATTCGGTCAATTACTAAATAAAGATTTTTATTTGAGAAATTTTCTGATTCATCAAATAAGTTCACGTACCAATTATATCGACTTGTCGTCAATTCTCTTAAAGTAGATAATTCATAAGCCTTTATCTTTGCTAACTCAACTGTCTCAGGGTCTTTACATATCTTCTCAACAAAATGAGTTGGTAGATTGTATATTTCTACTAATTCCTTTAATTTTCCAGCAAATGTAAGGGTCTTTATAATTATATTCCAATTGGTTGAAATTCCGTTCCATAGAAAACTAAATTGCTGCTCTAAAGTTTCTTTTTGGTTGTCCATAACCAAAGAAATTTCTTGAAGACGACTTAAACTTGTCAAGTCACAAACTATCTTATCATAATTGAATTGTTCTAGAGAAAGAGACGCAAATGATTGGTAATTATCCTTTACAGCATTGCCAAATGACAAAATATTTTCAATACACTTTAAGGATTTAGTAATATTGGATTGATTATTTACATGTTCATTAGTTAACAGAGTCAACCTTTCATTTATTTTATCTTTTTCTAAAGTTGATAGAACATTTATTCCATCTTCTATTTCTTCGATTTGAAGTGAATCATTAAGAAGTATCGCTTTTAATTTTGGAGGGAATGAACTTTTCTGAAAATGTTCATTAATAGCTTGGAAAATCCTGATATGATTATTGAGTTGATCCCAATTTGTATCATTAGCTTTAAAGTAAGTTCCGAAATAATCATTAAATCTATTCGTATTGCTTTCAATCCACTCTGTTTTTTCTGCCAAAGATTTTATTTTACCCAACAATTCAATTATTGAAGAGTCAGTAATTTTATTTGAATGTATTGCAAAGCCCTGTATTTGCTTTTTATCATTATGATATTGTGAATTAAATATACGGAAAATAGAATGGTAGTCTGTTCTAAATTTTATGAGAATGCTGTTATAATCAATATCAAGAACTTCTTTATCATACTGATTTAATATATTAGTTTTCAAATCATGTATTTCACTATAAGTTGAATTAGTCTCTCTAATCAAAAGAGTTAAAATGGGTTCTTTGGTTTTATCAAACCATACTTCTGTGGGGCGAGGTCTTTGAATTAAAAGCTTGAGTAGATTGAAAAAGTTCGAAATTGAAGAAAATGCTTCTGGTTCATATATTTCAAGAGCAGTTGATAAATCATTAATTGTCTCTTTTATTTTTTTCAGTGAAGTTGACAACAATAAAGCTTCAACATAAATGTTGTCAATGTTGGTAACTATTTCAGAATTGTTTCTGTATGTTTTCTCATTTAAAAAATTATGTAATTGTCTAATATTTTCGAGGAGTTCATCCTTTAATAATTTGGCATCTAATTCAAATGCTCCCTCTTGATATGAACCCGAAAATTTTTCTAATATGTTTTGATATTCTTCAGATATTATCTGATACTCTTTCGCTTGAGTAATAAGATTTGCAATATTATCTTCACTAATCCAATGATAAGGAACTATTGGAGATTTCCCTGATATTCTAAGAATTTGTATTAAATCATCAACGTGATTAAGAGTAGGTAATAAGTTTAAATCAAAGAGTTCAATATCTACCTTATATGTATTTGCTAATTCAAGCATTTGGGGAATGAGTACTTTTAAATTAGCACCAATATCATGTCGCAATTCATAAGTAACCGAATCAATTGTGGCATTATACCAAACGTTTGAGGTAAAATCTTCGCTCATTTTACCCACTGTTTTAGAAAACTCATCTAACAGATATTTTCTGTCATTCAATTGGTCGGGGGTTGTTTGATCAACATTTTTTATTTCAAAAATAACTTCTGGAACATTGTTCAACGAGGCTAATATACCATTCGTCTCGTAAATGGTCTTACCTAAAGGCTGGGTAACGGTGTGTAATTCTGTGTGATATTCGTTAAGCTTATCTCTTTTGTTTTGCAATATATTCAATTGATATAGAGCTTCTTCTTTAACAACTGTTCTTGTCATATTAAGCGTATTCTCTAAATCTTTCAATATATCTTTTTTATTTGCTTTATGACTATGAAGCGTCAAACAAAAATTGCTCAACCCAACTTGTTCAAGTCTTTTATGAACTACTTGTAAAGCAGCCATTTTCTCAGAAACAAAAAGCACTTTTTTGCCATCAGCCAAAGCCTCAGAAATGATATTGGTAATTGTTTGGCTTTTCCCAGTACCCGGAGGTCCTTGTAAAACAAAACTCACGTTGTTCTTTGATAACAATATAGCATCTTGCTGACTTGAATCTGCGTCAACAACTTGGAAGGTATCTATTGGGCGTATAAACTTATCATGGTCATAATTATTGTATTCACTTGGAAATGAGATTGCATCACTTTCACCAGCAATTGCAGATATAATTTGATTATTTGTTATGCGCTCTTCATTACGTTCTAAATCTCTGTACATATTGATTTTTAAGAACGACAATAAAGTTAGATTCACATCTCCAACTACTTCCCAATTTTCATTTTCAATAATTTTGCTTATGCTTTTCAGATAATTATCAATTTTACTTTCATTACTATCGAATTCGGGAAGTGTTATTCCAAAGTCATTTTCAAGCTTAAAAGTCAATGTGGGATTTACAATAATTTCATCTTCGTGAAGTTGTAAAATATAAGGCGCAGAAATTGATTCTATTGAAAGCGATACAGGAACAAGAATGATTGGTGAAGTAATAACTTGCGTTGAAATATCAGATTCAGTCCACTTTAATAAGCCAAAAGCAAGATATAGAGTATTTATCCCTTGCTCTTCAATAGACATTTTAGCTTTTGCGCGTAGAACTTTGAGTGTCTTTTGCAATTCGCTTAATGTTTGCTTAGTTCCTAAATCTCCATCAACTACACTATCATAAAATTCTTCTCCCTCATCATCAATCTTAATCTTTTTTGCATACGGAAATTTTAGTGCTTTCTCGCTTGTGACAACCAAATCAAATAATTCATTGAAATTTGGTGACACAATAGTTACATTTGACCTCTTTGTTTCTTTAAAGTTTATTAATCTGTTTCGTTTTCCTAAATCGAGAAGACGTTTCTTCCAGACTTCTATTTTAATATTTATGTTCGACATTATCTTCTTATTTCTAGGATTTGTAACGATTAATTCTCTGTTTTCAAAAGTATAAATTTATTTTTACATTTACGGCTTTCCTTTTAGGCTATTGTATTATTGCAAAATCTCTTTAAGATTGTCTGAACCTGATTTACTTTTTCTCATCTTACCTCTCAAAAAACATAAAGTCATCATTATTTGCTCATCTTTCTTTTTTTGAATGGAATCCAACATTCCGCTATGAGCACTTAATTACCCATACATCCACTTTATCGAAAAACGCATATAATATTACTCTGCTCACAAATAGAATTTTACAAGAATAGGATTGTTTAACACGAGGCTCATACCGGAATTCAACCAGTCACCTTTTTATCGATATTTAGGTTGTTTTTTACGAATTAAGCACCAAAGGTAAAAACAAATTATTACATTAACAACCTTTTTACTCATTAATTACCGATTGGGATTTCTGTGTGTTTTGTATGTCGAAGTTGTTGGAATTGATAAGGTCAGGAGTCTTCGCACTTTTGGTATTTATGTGGCTTAGGAGTTGTAACTTTTCCTAAGTTCCATACTTTGGAAAAGTTATTCAGGCCCATGTTTCTCCACTTCAACCAGGCATTTTTGACCTTCAATTTAGTAATATGGCAAGCAGTCTGAGTAGTTTCTGTGTCTAGTTCAGCGTTTCTTCATTCCGGTTTAGCCCACCAATCACCGGACTGAGTATCTCCCCACTTCAGTCAGGCATTTTCGGCTTCCAATTTAGTAAAATGGCAACCTGTCTAGGATTTTTATACTTCCAACCGGGTTTTTCTTGCTTCCAATTGTATATTTGTTGCTTCCAATTGTATATTTTTTCTTGCGGGCTGAGTATTTTTTAGTTCCATTAGAGTATTTTTGCATTCCAATTGAGTATTGTTTAAGAACTTTTTTGAGGGATACAGTTCCATTAAAGTATTTTTGCATACCAGTTGAGTATTGTTTAAGGACTTTTTTGAGGGATATAGTTCCATTAATATACTTTTGCATACCAATTGTGTCAGAAAGTATGCGCGTTTAGTAATGTTCAGTTCCATTTATGTATTTTTGCATTTCAATTTAGGAAGATAACACATAAATTAAATCTGTATTCACTTAAATTCTATCAGAACGCTTCCAAACTGAGTGTTTTCGCTACTCCCTTTATGAAATTGTTTGGTAAAATGAGCCTTTTCGTAGTATGTCCGTTCCTTTATGGGTACTAAGTTCTTTACTCATCAGATGACTTTAAGCCATTCGATGAGTAAAGTGTTTGAGAGATAGAGCAATTTGATTGTTGACAGAGTATGTATATCAGAGAAGGTCAGTCATTCAAGCCTCTTTGTACTTTTTATAATCAATGCCGAATTTGTCCAGCCGCAACCCCAATATCCGCCGGGTAAGTCCAAGCTCATCGGCTGCAGCAGACATGTTTCCCTTATGATTTTCGAGTGCTTCCACTATCATTTCGTATTCCACTATCTCCAGTTTGGCCACCAGTCCTTTTTTAAATGTGGTACTGGTTGTCAGAGGTGTCTGGAGCGAGAGCGGAAGGTCGTAACTATGAATCACATTATCATCCGACAGAATCACTGCCCGTTCAATCACGTTTTCCAGTTCGCGCACATTGCCCGGCCAGGGGTACGAAAGTAACATTTCCTGCACGGGGGTGGATATGCGTTTTATTTCCTTATTAAACTTCTTTACAAAATGAGTCACAAAGTGTTCGGCCAATATAATGATGTCGCTGTTTCGTTCGCAAAGCGGTGGAATCAGAATAGGAAACACATTCAGGCGGTAATAAAGATCTTCTCTGAAAGTACCTTCTTTCACCATTTTAAATAAATCTCGGTTGGTAGCAGCAATAATGCGGATATCCACTTTTATGGTGGCATTACCCCCTACCCGCTCGAATGACCGTTCCTGCAATATTCTAAGCAGTTTGGCTTGCATCGGCAACGATAGTTCCCCCACCTCGTCCATAAAGATAGTACCCCCGTCGGCATCCTCAAAACGCCCTTTCCGTGTTTTGTCGGCACCGGTAAACGAGCCTTTTTCATGTCCGAACAATTCACTCTCCACCACACTCTCAGGCAGAGCGGCACAGTTGAACTTGATGAACGGTGCAGTGGCTTCCGGACTGTTGTAATGAATGGCACTTGCTACCAACTCCTTTCCCACTCCACTTTCGCCCAGCAGCAATACCGTGGATTTAGTTTGTGCTATTTTATTTATCAGCGAATAGACCTCCAACATCGGCTTCGAATTGCCGATAATATTGGAAGGATGAAACTTTTCTTTCAGCGCATCTTTTAAACGCTCGTTTTCCTGTTTCAGAAAAATGCTTTCTTCATTATCAATCAAGAAAATCTCCACAGCCTGAGCTATCAGCGTAGCTATGATGTCGAGAATTTCCACATCATATCGCAGCAGCTCAGGATTATCGCATATCCGCTCCACACTGATAGCTCCCAATACCTTTTTGCCTAGCTTAATGGGAATGCATACAAACGAAAGCTCCGCGTCGGACGGTGTGCTAAGGCTTTTGGTGCGGTTCAGAAAGTCAGGTTCATCACCAATGCGCGGTACTACCACCGTCTGACCGGTTTCAACTACCCGGCCGGTGATTCCTTCCCCCAGCGAGTACACCCCTCTGGTTTCTTCCTGCTCAGTAAGTCCGATGCTGTCGTGTATAAATATCTTGCCGGTTTTGCTGTTAAACAGATTTACCATACCCCGCACCACCCCCATGTCATCTTTCATTATCTTCAACAGAAGCGACAAAGTATCAGGCAGGTTTTCGCTTTCAATAACAATTTTGCTCATTTGCGACAAAGGCGAAAGCATTTCCCCACGACATTTAATTACCGTATCCGGTTTCGGACCCTGACAGAAATGGACTATTGTTTGTTTGGCTATTCTTGTTTTTTGACTATTCATTGTTATTCCCCCCTTTGTTTTAGTACCTCATTCAACTGTTCGGACATTTGTAACTATAGTGCCTTACAGTGATATTCGTATAAAGATATTAGATAAGGGTTAACAGTATTCTTTTACAGACGTCTTCCGATGTCTTCTTTCATGGCATGCATATCGCAATTCCGGATGAAGTTCCATCCTATCCAGTTCAGCTTTGTACCCGGAAATTCATTTTTTACTTTTGCATTGGCAGCTACAAGTCCATGCTGCTCCAATAATTTTCCAAGTTCCTCGCCGATTAAAAAACGGATTACGTCTTTGTATTTATCAAAAGCTCCTCTTTTCACCAGCACCTGAATGGGAATTAAAATGGCACCATCATTCGGCCATATAATTTCATAATCAAGATTGTTCTGAATATTTTTGGCATACGAATAAGGCATCACATAGACAGAAGCATTTATTTTATTACCCGAATTCATAGCAAGCAACATCTCTTCGGGATGGATGCGAAGCAATGTGTTTTTCGAAAGCTGGTTCAGGGCTTCATATCCATACTCTTTTACGAAATGTGCAAAAACCGTATTACAATGAAAATCCCTGTCGCCACAAAACACAATACTGTTTTTCAATGCCGGATTCAGCAACTCATACCATTCACGCGGCGACTGAACAGTTTCATATTTTGCTTTATGCACGACCATAACCAGGGCTTCGGCACCCAGATAGCCAAACACTTTAGTAGGATGACTGATCTTTGTATCGGCATACATATAATTGAGAGAATAATTGAAAGTCTCAAAATTCCGATCGTTCAGCAATCTGGTACTACGATGATAAAGGCTGTTCAGGTCGGTAGTAATTAAAATATCCGGAAACTGACTGACCGATGTCAATGTCTCAATTTTGTTGTAAAAGATATTTTCCAACTGTGTACTTCCATTGAAAATAACCGAACCATGCCCCTCCTCGGCATATTGCGGAAATTTCTCTGCAAACAAAGCTTTGAATGCCGGTTGTAAACCGACAGGTAGTATTGAAACAATAAAAGTGCTTGCCTTGTGTTTTTTCAAATGCGGCGTATCGTACCGAAGCACCCCCAGATTCATTTCTTTATCCGATAGAATTGGAAACTTAGAGTTCCCATCCAACAGGCTTTTTGTTATATTTGTTTCCACATTGCCCGGCTTCTGAGTTAAGCTGCCAAACGAAACTGTCTCCATCAGATTTTCCTTCACCTGAGGCATTTCATCCTTTTTTATTTTCTTCATAACTTATACTTTTCAAAAAAAAACACCTATCAACTTACTATTTATCGTTATACAGACCAAAGAATATCGATAAAATAAAAAAAATGCAATTTGTTATATCACAACCTATTGCTTGCCTAAAATTGTTCAATTTGCATGCCATTAAAAAATAAATGATAAATATCTAAGAATGTGACAAATAAAAAAATACAATTTTAAATATTCAGACATTTAGGGAGTTTGACCTAAAATAAGTCGACAAAAATGTATGAAATCCGGCCTGAAACAGGACACAATTCATCTTTTCCCCTATAAACAACAAAAACAGAAGGCGAAATAATACACGCAAAAAAACCTCAACATACAAATTATGCTGAGGTTCTTTTTCCGTCTAAAAAAAGAAATGACTTTCAAAGATATCAGAGGTTAAAAGCTAAACGAATCAGATTTCATCACAGGCATACAAAACGTCTGACTGCAGCTGGTCGAATTCGAATATTTCATCTTCGTTGAAAAAACGCTTTATTTCTATCTGCGCGTTTTCTACCGAGTCGGAAGTATGCACTATGTTTTCCTGAATACTTACACTATAATCCCCCCGGATGGTTCCCATAGCAGCGTTACGTCCATTTGTACACCCGGTCATGGTTCGGGCTACCTGAACACTGTCAATTCCTTTCCAACAGCAAACAATTACCGGAGTTTGCATCATAGAATTTTTAATCCGTTGAAAAAAAGATCTGTCCTTCAAGTGTTGGTAATGCTCATCCAGTAATTTATTATCTAATTGCATCATTTTAAGACCACTCAATTGTAACCCTTTCCGTTCGAAACGATGAATGATTTCTCCTATTAAATCTCGTCTGATAGCACTGGGTTTGATAATAACAAGTGTTTTTTCCATAAGTAAGCAATAACTATTTAATGATATGTTTTCTAAAAGTAAAATACAGATAAACGACTTTTTAATTCATGGCACGCACTTACATTGAATGATTTGTAATTTCATGATGTTGCCCCGAATACAATTCAAGGTATATATCCAGCAGCTCTTCTTTAGTAATAGAACGTTTAAGTGCATCGGCACATTCTTTTACTTTCTCCAGTAAGGACAAGCAATCTTCGTCGGTACACGGTAGGTTGGCTTCAGTTAAGTAGTACCTGATCGTGGCTTTGCCACTGTGTTTCCCTATCAAGAATTTTTGCTCTTCTTTACCTATCTTTTCGGCTGAAATAAGCTGATAGGTGCTCCGGTCTTTCAGCAGGCAATTGGTATGAATACCACTTTCGTGGGTTAATACCAGACTTCCGGTGATCGGTTTACTTTCGCTTAGCTTACGGTTAGATACTTTTGCCACATAATCACTTAACTCGGAAAAGCTTTCGGTACGCAAAGTACTCGGGATACCTGCACTTAGCTCTAACGCCATAGCAACTTCTTCCATAGCTGCATTACCAGCTCGTTCGCCCAGTCCGTTTACGGTGGTACTCAGACAACCGGCACCGGCCATATAAGCTGCCAGGGTGTTGGCAGTAGCCATGCCCAAATCGTTGTGTACATGAATTTCTAACGAAATATCTGTCTCTACACTCCTAATGGTGGAAACTAACAGGAAAGTGGTCGTCGGATTCAACAAACCGATGGTATCGGCTAACCGAACCCGTGAAGCTCCGAATGCACTGGCAGCACTTACGAATTTGGTAAGAAAAGCTGTTTCGGCTCGCGAAGCATCCTGCGCTCCGATAGTTACGTAATCGAACATGGGATAAGCAAACTCAATCAGGTCGTGTAGATTCCGGATAACCCAATCGGGTGTTTTACCCATAGCTTTCATCAGTATAGCCGAAACCGGAAAGGAGATATGCACACCGTTTGTTCCGGCCGATTTAGCTGCACGGACATCATTCTTGTTAGCCCTACACCACGAGAGTGTTTTAAACCCAAATCCCATTTCACAAATTGTACGGATTTCGTGCACTTCCGCATCACCCATGGCCGGCGTACCAACTTCCAGTTCAGGAACCCCTGCACCATCCAGCAATGCTGCAATACGAATTTTATCCGAAAGCGAAAATACTACGCCCGGTGATTGTTCGCCGTCGCGTAAAGTAGTGTCAATAAAATAAGGTGCCATATTTAAATGATTTAATGATGTGATAATCTGTTGATATGATAATGTGATAATGACTAATTGCTGTACCGTTAAGATGTTGAGTTGTTGTATTTCATTTGTTTATGAATAAAAAGAGCATCAGTAATCATCAAATAATGATATCAATCGTTACATTATCAGATCGATCATCACATTATCACATCACCAAATCATCACATCAATTTCATCCGCATCCCTTTGCGCTTCCATTACATCCGCTACCACATTTGAAACTATCGGGTTTGGTTAGTGAGCGAATAATTTTATTGTTATAAATACCTTCAAGTCCCTCGTCTATAAGACCGGTCATTTCAACGACATGCACGCCACAGCCATTAAGCATTGCTTTCGGATTTTCGCCTACACCACTGACTAGTATTGCGCGACAATCTTTCAACAAACGAGCCATATCGAGCCAACGTTTGTCTCCACCTCCTTTTTGAGGTGTATCTCTTATTTCCAGTATTTTGAATCCCTTCGGACTTTGTTCGAAAATATAAAGTCTCAGTGCCTCGCCTAAATGTAAGTTCACCAGCAAACCTTCGTCTGTTGCCACGGCTACATACGGTCGGTCGGTTGTTTCCATCTCTTCAGCCCGGGATGAATACTCTTTGAGCAAAATATGAGTTTCGCTTAAATCCTGTCCCAACAATCCGGCGGCATCAGCACTACAACGAGCGCAATGGCTCATAATAGGAAGAAAATCAGAAGACAAAGTACGTACTTTGAAAATCATTCTGGTATCCGGTTTCTCAACTGTTTCAAAAGGTGTTTCAGCCGTGGGGATTAATGGAATACAATTGATCACATCAGCTCCCAATTCAGCACATTTACGGGCTACTTCAGGGATATGCTCTTCATTGATGCCCGGAATAATAATAGAGTTAATTTTCACTGTAATGCCTCTCGCTTTTAGTTTTGGGATGCAGGCCAGCTGACGTTCCAACATAATGGCGGCTCCTTCTTCGCCACGATATACTTTTTTATTGTAGCGCACCCATTTGTAAATCCGGGCTGTTATACCCGGGTCAACGGCATTGATAGTGATGGTTACGTGCGATACGTTCAGATCAGCTATTTCATCAATATATGGTTCTAAATTCAGTCCGTTAGTAGAAAGACAAAAGATCTTATCAGGAAACTCTTTACTTACACGCCGCATGGTTTCTAATGTTTCTTCAGCATTTGCAAAAGGATCCCCGGGACCGGCAATACCAATTACTGTAAGATTTTCGATTCTTTTCTCCAACTCTTTCAGATATTCTACTGCCTGAAACGGAGCTAAGACCGATGAAGTAACACCGGGGCGACTTTCATTTACACAGTCATACTTACGATTGCAATAATTACACTGTATGTTACATTTTGGAGCCACCGGCAAGTGAACCCGTGCATTAGTATGCTTTGCTTCCAGGTTGAAACAAGGATGTGCTTGTTTTCTTTCTTCAGTCATTTCCATATTTGTATCTCTTTAATTGTTTTTTTACAATAGCTTTCACGGCAGCCAAACTGTGTTATGGAAACCTTAGGTGTGACTGCCGTTCTAGCTTGAAACTGAAGCATGGATAAAAGTTGGTATGCCACTTTTATTAACCTCACGTGATTCTTTGTTGAGCCGGACATATTAAATAGACCGACATCTAACTAAATATTAATCCATTATGACTGGTGTCATGTGTCTGTCGTCTGAGACTGGTGTCATGCGTCAGGATGGACTTGTGTGATTTTTGCAAAAACATTTGTGATTCAAGAGTTGATTGAGAGCCATTATTATGATATTATATTCCAAAAAAAACGCAGTTGAAATTAGTTTTCGTGGATCTTGACCGTTTAACTTACAAGCCCACTATTAAATTTGTATCTTATTCTTATATTGTTGATCTTTGATAATTTCGGTGATACATGACCCTGCGCTAGCACAACCCGATGAAGAACATGATTCTTCCAAACGACTAATCTGTTCAGTCTGAACTGACTTGCGAGTTTTCAGTCCGGTTTCGAAATCCAGAGGAATTATGGTCAGGCAAATCAGACCTTCGCCCAAATCATCGAATACCGACGATAACTGTAAAAGATCCAACGATTGTTCCAACCATTTAGGACTTAGCCTGCAAATGATTATCAGCTCACGAAAATTGGTGTTTTGGAAAAATGGAATCAGCACAGCGCGCGAACTGAGCGAGGCATCACAGTCAAGCAAGGTGGCTAAGTCAAGTTCGTAAACGGCATTTTCTTCTTTTCCAATTAGTACAGGAACTGTCACCACCTGCATTTGTTCCCGTTCTAATAGTGCCTTTTCTACTTCCATCCGAATATGATTAAGCAAACCCTCTTCAAGGAAAAGCCCTTTAAACTTCCAGATACCTATTTGGAAATCGGACAAGTACGAACTGACAATGCCTTGTACATTTTCAATAACCAACAAATTGCAACCATCAAATTCGGAAACCAGCATCCTTACAGTCCTAAGAACCTCATTCATACCTGGCTCGGAACTCAAATCCATCGCTATTTGATTGATGCATTTCCATGCACCACTTTCATCCGAGTAAATTTCCACGACTCCCGATGAAAAAAAAGGGAGTACGGTTCCATATTTATCGACAAATACTGCTATTTTCATAAGCGATTGATTTATAAATCATAAATATCCTTATTCCAAACCTCTAAAGGCGAAAATTCGAATCATTCACATTCCGTTAAGTCTCCCCTATGGGAATTTAGTGGGCTAGGGCTACTAGCAACCTCCAGACGAGCAACCACCTCCCATGCCCGGAATATATATGGATTGACGAAAACTTATATCTTCACTCCAACGAGCGGGACTTACCGTTACTTTAAATAGTTCGGATTCAATCTTTTCTAATTTTGAAACCAATTGAAAGGATTCAAGTACCCTATCAAACCACTTAGGCAAATGCGAGCAGCGGATTTGAAGTTTTTTAAAATTGGTTTCTTTCATAAACGGAATAAGAATATCCATAGAATTGAGTCCGCTATTTTCGCCAAGCAATGAAAACAAATCGATCTCATATTCGGCTTCTTGTTCGCATCCAATTAATGTTGGACTAACAATTATTTTCTCCGGTTTTATCAGTGCTTTTTCTAATTCCTCTTTCACAAAATCGAGTAATTCTGGCAAAAACAGTCCACTGAACTTCCATACTCCTATCCCTTTTTCCTGTAGCAACGCCAACGGAAGCCCCTTGATATTTTCAACAATAAGCAAACTACAATCTTCAAATTCTGAAGTTAGCATATTTATCTTTAATTGAACATCAGCTAAATCCCGTTGATAACTCATATCAAAAGGAATTTGATTGACACATTCCCAGGTCGATTCATCATCCGAATAAATCTCAACCAGACCGGAATCGTAAAAGGAAAGTATATGACTATATTCGTCTATAAAAACTGCTATTTTCATTGGAATCGGGGATTAGTCCATTGGTTAATTAGTTCATTGGTTCATTGAATCTTAATAATTATAAATTGTTAATTATAAACTACCCACTAGTAACTATAAGCTTGTAACTCGACTATTTAAAGTATTTCCCTGTTATTAGAGATGGCGTTATCTCAATCACCCCGGTGGCTTTCAGCATAGCAGACGGATAAGATTTACCTGCATGTTGAGGCGTATATTTCTGAACCACTTCATTCAACACTTTTATTTTCAAGGTATCATCTTCGATCACTTTTGCGGTACCCAGTATAATAACACTTTGATAATCTGTATTGGTATCACACGGTAATTCAGGATCATGTATCAATCCATTCATTTTAAACACTTCAAAACCAATTTTCGGATTAGCTTGCAGGTAAGCTATTTTTTGTCCAGCACATAGGCCATGGATATATATTTTACTTTCGATCAACACAAAATGTACGGGTGTTACATACGGAAATCCTTCGGGCGAAACCGTTCCCAGATTTCCAACAGATTGGCTTAACAGTAAAGCATTTATTTCCTCTGTCGACAGAGGATGTTCTTTCATTCTTCCTTGCATAATATATAAATAGTTACGAGATTTTAGTTACAAGTCCTGTTATTTATTGTTAAATATTTTCAGCTTAGAGCTTCCAGTAAGATTTTTTTTAACAATTCTTTGACAGCTGCTACTCTTTTAGGATCGAAAAGCTTCTGTACCTCCACACACAACACCAACGCGTTTTCCATATCTTTTTCGTCCGGATTAGGATGACGGTATTCGTCAATGGAGCAAATACCAAAAATCCAGTCCATAGCCTTGATACGCTTGTTTATATCTTTGGGCAATTCGACCAGTGTTTCTACCGTCCGCATCAGCGTGATGTAGTTATGATTCCGCGGATCTTCACCGTACAAGTCGCAAAGCGCCACCAGATAGCGTTCGAGTGCCACCGCAGCAATATTGAAAACCAGACTGGGACGTTGTTTATTAGCCTGAAACTGTAATGCCCTGTGGTAATAGCCTTCAGCATCGGCATAGTTGAGAGCAAAAGACTCTTCATCAATCATTTTCGATTCAAACTCAATCATAGTTGTTTTCCTCCCCTAGCTTTTCTTTGTTCACCGATACCTTAATAAAAGTACCGGTGAGCAAAGTTGAAAAAATATATGTTTATAAAACTACGAATTGAATACCAGTGAGAATTACCACACGTTCAATACCCACTCTTTGTTGTGTTTGTATTCCATATCAGTAAAAATATGGTTCGCCATTTCTTCAGCCAACCAGATGGCACCATCGTAGCCGACCACCGGATGACGGAATCCACCAGCACGGTCGTAAACAGGATAGCCTACACGAACCATCGGTATGTTATTGTCTATGGCTACATAACGACCTTTTGAGTGCCCCAGAATCAAATCTAATTTCAATCCTTTATTTTTGATTCGGTCTTCCAGTTCCCAAAAGTCAGCATTGGTTACCACTTCCATATCAAATTTCACATTCTCTGTCATAGCCTTGATACGTGGATCATTTTTATAACCAACATTATCATCTCCCAAAAGAAGCAATACAGGTTCCATTTCCAAATCAATACAGTATTCGGCTAATCCTATTACCAAATCCGGATTTCCGTAAATAGCTACTTTTTTGCCGGTAAGGAACATGTGCGATACATCGGCAATAGCATCTAAAGCAATGCCGCGTTTACGAACCAATGATTCCGGAATGGCTTTCCCTGTCATTTTCTTCACATTGGCAAGGAAAGTATCGGTATTACGAATTCCTATTGGTGTAGGTCCGATGATTGCCGGTACATCAAATTCGTCTTGAAGATATTTTGCGGCTTTTCCACCTTCGTATTTATTCAGAGCTATAGTCCCCACAGCGTTAGCAGTTCCTTGTAAATCAGCAATGGTAGTTTCACCATGTCCGACATGATTACCTGCAGGCATGATAGGAGCATCAAATGTTTCAATTTCAAACAATACGGTAGCATCCACATTCATTTCAGCAATTAGTGCTTTCAGTTCAGTAACATCTGCCGGATTAACCCAACCTGTTATCAGGTTTATTTTACCATTTGATTCGGCTTCTTTCTTTGCAAAATGTTCTACAAATGCTTTTACAGCCACATCGTACCCACTTATCTGGCTACCCACAAAGCTCGGAGTATGTATCGGAATCAGATGTATTTCTCTATCAGGGTATTTCGTTTTCAGAAGTCCCTCCTGAAGTTTAATAACTACACCGTCAATATCGTCACCAATTACTTCCGTAGAACAAGTAGTGATGATTGGAATAATTTTCAGTTCAGGATAGCGCATTAATAATACGTCTACCCCTTGTTCTACCCGGTGCAATGCCCCAAATACCGCAGCATCTTCGTGAAGAGATGAAGATGCCAACTCAAAACTTTCTTTAAAATGTTGAGACATTGTAAGTCGCACAAACATCACACAACCCTGACCTCCGTGAACAAGACCAATACAATCCTTTACACCAATACTTACATACTGTGCTCCAGCCGGCTGACAGGTAAAGATTGGGTTAATAACTCCGACTCTATCTTTTGCTTTTAAATTACAACTCATAATTTTACTTTTTATGTTAGTAAATACCTTCGGAAAACAAAACCGGTAGAGAACGGAGATACTGTTAACTAAACCGTTATTTTTTAGCTCTAACCGACTTTGCTTACCGAAAACTACATTTTATTAATACTTCTCCTTAACTAGTTCTTGATTCAGTGAAGCGTGAACCATCGTGTGATCCATTCGTTCCTTCAGCAAGTCCAGAATTTGAGCTATATCTTCTTTCGACATTTCAGCAACCCAGGGAAAATATCTTTTGAATGCTCCCTGCAATGACATTGCTTCACTCCAATAATACCTGTCGGCAGTGGTGTCATCATCTTTGGCATTTTCCCCACGAAGTATTTGCTTAGTCTTGGTCAGAATCCGTTCATTTTGAATTAACCTATCCCATCCGCGTGAGTTGTATTGCCATAAACAGTGTTTGGTGATATACCATTCCAGTTGAGCCATTTTTTCTTGGGAAATCTTATTATCCATAATCTTTTATTTAAAAAATTTATTCAACATCAACTATTTTGCCTCTTTTTATAGTTTCTAAAGGCACTTGCCTCCATTCTCCTGTTACCGGATCCGGAAATGTATATTGATTTTCTTCCAGCTTTTTACGGAGTCTTGGAATTGGATCGTAATCACCTGTATATTCCCTCAATTCTGTTGAATTTTTGATTTCATCGCTCAGGTTCACATCAGACAGTGATTCACGAGTAGCAAAACCTTTGTCTGTAGGTATTTCGTCTTTGCTAATATCCAAATGAACCAAGCTATGTGCTGGAGAATAAACACAGTTATAAATATCTCTGGCCAAACGCACCCAGCCTTCAAATCCTTTGTAAGGCCCATTGTGATAACCGTGAACGTTCAGATATGGAATACGTATTTTTTTAGCAACCTCACCAGGACGTTTACCAGTCATGATCAAATCTGGTTTTAATTCATACATAGCTTCCACACTTTCCAACTCGTTCGGGTCGTCGATAGCCAACGTGCCGGGTTCGCAACGCGAAACTCCTTTTTCCATATCACCCTGATGACCAAACTTGGTATAAACCGATACTACATTGATACCCATTTCAGTTTTCAGCATATGTGACCAGTGCCAAAGTTTAGAACCACCGGGCCACAAACACATTTTTACTCCCTGTAAGCGGGCTGCATACCAGTCAAGTTCAGGTTTCCAACGGGCATATTCTTCAGCAATAATTTGTTCTGCTTTATCTTCGATACCGAAGAAGTAGCCAATTTTTCGTAACGAATCTGCAGTGGCTTCGAACCCGAACCCATCAATATCCATACGAGGGATTCCGTAGCGAACGCGCAACTCATCACAAATATATTCTGCCGAACGAGCACATTCCAGTACATTCAGCTGTGCTTTGTGTATGCAACGAAGGTCGTCAAAACGTCCATTCCCTGTAAATGTAGCCAGAATTTGAATTCCCATACGCAAGAAATAATCACGCATGATTTCCTGATCGCCCTGAATATTGTATTCACCAATATAATTAATGACATGTTTGCTGTAAATTTCCGGTTCACCGGTTCCAACCCATTGATCCAAAAACTGAAGGTTGATTTTGTGGTGACCACCCGATTGACTCGGACCGGCAAAACCCGGAGAGTTACATACAAAAATCTTTTTATCAGGCATTTCCGCCATCACATCCTCAGCCACTGCATTGATGTCATCACCAATTAAAGCCGTAGCACAGGTTGAGTAAACATTCATATTATGAATCTGGGGAAAAGCTTTAAAAGCTTCGATAATATTCTTTTTCAGCATTTTTTCAGCTCCAAACACAACATTCGATTCTTTTACATCCGATGCGAAAGTGTATTTCAACTGAAAGTTACCATCGTCGCTTATATAACGTTTGGTTTGCCATGTGTCGTAAGTACAGCCTACAGGACCATGACTTAGATGGATTACATCCTTCATCGGAGTTCCAATCACATGTTTTGCACCACAATATGCACAACCTCTTTCCGAAATTGTTCCGGGAATGGTGTTCAGATATCCCAACGGCAGTGCGTCGGTAAGATCTTCGTCAGCTCCCTTGTCTACTGCATGATGCAGACGCTCCGGAATACATTCACTGACTTTAAATTGATGATATGGCATAATAATGATTTTTAATAATTACTAACTACAAAGCGGCATCCCCACTTTCTTTTGTTCTGATTCTCATTGCATTGTCAGTTGGGCAAACAAAAATTTTTCCATCCCCTATAAATCCTGTTTTATTTACTTTCACAAGGGCGTCAACAATAACATCAACTTCCTCATCCTTAGCAACAATCACAAGCATTCGTTTAGGTACGAATTTCATCCCGGTGATATTCCCTCTAACTATTGCGTCTTTGCTTATTTCAATGCCTGCAAGTACCGGATTTAGTCCTCTTTGGTTTCCTCTCCCCTGTACAGGCATTGCAGTTACAGAAGAGATATTGAGTTCGTCCAGTATTCTCTTGGTAGCATTCATTTTGCTTGTTCGTATGAAGGCAATTATTTCTTTCATATCGTTTTAGTTTTAGAGTTCTTTCGAACCGGTTCTAACAGTCAATGCACGATCTACAGGAGAGATAAAAATTTTACCATCACCTTCACTACCTGTATAGGCTTTGTATTGAATAACTTTTAGGACTTCATCCACCGAACTGTCTTCTACAACAATGATAATAAGCATCTTTGGCAATTCGTCGTAGTGTGCATTTCCTATAGTCAACCCTTTCTGTTTACCTCTACCAAAAACAGGCATCTTGGTCAACGAATAAAATCCGGCATCAGCTAACCCTTCAGTCACATTGTCCGACATCTCCGGACGAACAATCGCTCTAATCATTTTCATATTGTTATGTTTTTAACGTTTACAACAAGTTTCTATTCTCTGTTAGTCTACAAGACCATATTTTGTAACCATCAACTCCAACTCGGGCATAGTCATTGGTTTTGGCACTACGAAATTGGTATTTTCAATAATCTTTCGTGCCAGTTCACTGTATTCGTGAGCCTGATTGGATTCCGGATCAAATTCGATTACAGTTTTCTTGTTGAATTCTGCTTTTTGAACTACATTATCACGAGGCACGAAATGAATCATTTGAGTTCCGATTGCTGCTGCAAATTCCTCAATAAACTCTCTTTCTTTATCAACCTTACGACTGTTACAAACCAGGCCACCCAGACGAACCCCACTTTGTTTGGCGTATTTCACTAATCCTTTGCAAATATTGTTAGCAGCATACACTGCCATCATTTCGCCCGAAACAACAATGTAAACTTCCTGTGCTTTACCATCGCGTATTGGCATGGCAAAACCACCACAAACCACATCACCCAATACATCATAAAACACATAGTTTAATTCTGGCGTATAGGCTCCCTGAGCTTCCATTAAATCGATAGCCGTAATTACACCACGACCAGCACAACCAACACCAGGTTCAGGTCCACCGGATTCGCAACAACGAATACCACCAAATCCTGTAGAAACAACTTTATCTAC
>JAATGT010000139.1 GCA_015654525.1 Bacteroidales bacterium | reverse complement strand
GCCGCCTGCGCGCACACGGTTTCGAACGACGTCACTTAACGGCTAACGAACCAAAAAGGCTAACGAAACAGCTGCTTACAAAGCTGCTCCGGTGAAAGAAAATGTTGCTTTCGAAGATTTCATGAAAATGGATATCCGTGTAGGCACCGTGCTCGATTGCCAGAAGGTTCCTAAAGCCGATAAATTGCTCCAGTTCCGCATTGCTGACGGTTTGGAAGAGCGAACTATCCTTTCGGGTATCGCACAACATTATCCCAATCCGGAAAAATTAATCGGCACACAAGTTTGCTTTATTGCTAACTTCGAACCGCGTAAGCTTCGTGGTGTAATGAGTGAAGGTATGATTCTGTCGGCCGAAGATGCTGATGGAAAATTGGTACTGATACAACCCAAAGTGGCGGTTACGAATGGTGTAGAAGTAAAATAAAAAGAAAAACTTCAAAATAATGAAAAGCACCTGTAGAATAAAATCTATTGGTGCTTTTTTTTATTGGTTTCATTTCAACTGATTTTGTATATTTGCACACAACACAGATATTCAAAGTTAAATAGGTCTGGATATTGTAAAATAAATAATAGCTATTATGAATATAGAAGAATTACGTGACTATTGTCTGAGCCTGAAAGGGACAACAGAATCTTTTCCTTTCGACGAAATGACTTTAGTTCTTAAAGTGCAGGGAAAAATGTTTGCACTAATTCCTCTGGACAATCCGGAAACCCAGATTTCACTCAAATGTGATCCTGAAAGAGCTATTAGTTTGCGCGAAGAACATTCTGCTATAGTTCCGGCCTGGCATTTCAATAAGAAATACTGGAATACTGTGATAATTGATCCTTCAATTTCAAAGGCCTTGCTTTATGAACTAATACAACATTCCTATGATTTGGTAGTGTTAGGTTTACCTAAAAAACTCAGAGAAGGGCTTTGTTAAAAGTTATATTTACACTTGTGGTTTCCTTCAAATTAGATTCCAAGGAATTTTAATCATATTAGATTAGAATCTTAAATAGACTTAATTGATATTCTTAATGCATTACTATCATAAAGAAATAGGTGCATACTATCTAATATGAATATATTTTCAAATAAAAAATAAGAATGAAAGAACCAATTCTCCTTGATCTAATCCAAAATATAGCCTTACTACTTGCCTTTAGTATGGTCTATGATTATTTTTGGACTCGACATGAAAAGATGAACAATATTTTCTATAAAATAGGAGCAGGAATAATATTGGGATTAGTTGGAATCATCTTGACTTTGACTCCCTGGACATTTAAAGGAGGTGTTTTTTTTGATGCCCGATCAATAGTTCTTTCTATTTCAGGATTATTTTTCGGATTTACACCAACTTTTATAGCTATGGTTATCGTTTCCCTTTTTCGGATTTATCTCGGGGGATTGGGCGTATATATGGGTGTAGCTGTAATTATTACATCATCTTTAATTGGCTTGATTTGGCGATACTTTCGACCAAAATGGAGACAGAATAATTTGTATGAGTTAATTGGTTTAGGGCTCTTAGTACATGTTATTATGCTTGCTTGCACACTTTTTTTACCTTCTCAGATCAGAGCTGAAACATCTAGAAATATTGTATTTCCTTTATTTACAATTTACCCTTTGGCAACCGTTTTACTCGGAAAATTAATGATTAGACAGTCTAATAATTGGGAAAATAAAAAGGCGTTGGACATCAGCGAAAAGCGATGGCAATATGCACTTGAAGGGGCTGGAGACGGAGTTTGGGACTGGAATCCTCAAACTGGTCATATGTTTTTTTCTAAACGTTGGAAGTCTATGTTGGGGTATGATGACAACGATGTTGATAATAATATTCACGGATGGCAGGATTTGTTACATGAAGAGGATAAAGATAGAGTTCTTGATATTATAGATAAATTTTTAACGCAGAAAACCTTGTCATTTGAAGCGGAGCAACGGTTGAGATGTAAAGATGGAACATACAAATGGATCCTCTCAACAGGAAAAATAATGGCATTAGATGAAGACGGAAAACCGATTCGATGCATTGGTACGCACAAAGATATTTCAGATCGGAAAGAAAAAGAGTTATTGCTTGTTCATGAGCGGTTCTTGTTAGATTCACTAATGACTTTTACCCCGGAAAGTATTTTTTTCAAGGATTTAAATAGTAGGTTTATACGCGTAAACAATGCTTCTGCACAAAGTATGAGATTCAATACTCCTGAAGAAGTGATCGGCAAGTCCGATTTTGATATATATTCATATAAATATGCTAGTAAGACTTATCAGGATGAACAAGACATAATTCGAACCGGAAAGTACTTAAATGAAGAAGAACAAGGTAATTTACTCGATGGCACAGAAACGTGGGGGATTACTCATAAAATGCCTCTCCGGGATTTGAAAGGGGATATTGTCGGTACTTTTGGATTATCAATCGACATCACAGAACGAAAAAAAATAGAACAAGCTCTGAAAGAAAGCTAAGAGTATACAAAGTCTATTCTGACAGCTATCCCTGATTTAATATTTATTTTAGATTCTAAAGGCGTTTTTCTCGACTTCAAAACAGGGAATGCTGACGATCTTGCTTTGCCATTTGAGGATTTTATAAATAAAGCTGTGTTAGATGTTTTTCCTGATCCTATTGGCAGAACACTAAAGAATACGATAGATGCAGCGTTAGGGGAAAAAACAACAATGTCTGTTGAATATGAAATGACTCTAAAGAATGGGGTTAATGCTTTCGAATGTTTTGTATTACCTTTTGGAGAGGAAAAAGTTATTGCCATGGTGCGTAATATAACAAAACGAAAATTGGTTGAAGAGGCGTTGAAAAGTTCTCAGCAACAATTAAAAAGCTTTGCAGCTCATTTACAAAATATTCGTGAAGAAGAGCGGGTGATGTTGGCCAGGGAGATTCATGATGAATTAGGACAAATGCTTATAGCCCTCAAAATTGATATGGGAATGTTTAAGCAGAATGTTATTAGAAGCGTAAAATAAGAAGAACTAAAAAAAGTAACATCCAACTTTGAACAACTTTATGCCCTTCTTGATTCCACAATTAGAACTACCCGTAAAATTATGACAGGACTTAGACCTGAATTACTTGATTTAGTTGGTTTTATTGAAGCTGCCAGGCTATACATTGTGGAATTTTCTGAACGATACAAAATAGCATGTAAGGTAGATTATCCTGTAAATGAATTAAATTTAGAACCAGAACAATCGATTGCATTATTTAGAATACTTCAGGAGGCTTTAAGCAATGTAGCAAAACATTCAAAAGCGACCGAAGTGATGATTTCGCTAAATATTATTGATAATAAAATAATTTTAAAAATTGCTGATAACGGGATAGGAATAGATTCAAATCTTAAAACACGATACGATTCGTACGGACTTATAGGTATGCGGGAAAGGGTCTACTTGCTTAATGGCAGCCTGACAATTTCTGGTGAACCGGGACATGGAACTGCCATTATTGTAGAGATGCCTGTGCTTGAAACGTCTAAAAATTAGTTGCAGATTCTATTGGTCTGCGATCGGAAATCCAAGCAGATCGAGTAATTTTTCATTTAACCGCCGGTTCTGTCCTTTGTACGGATGGCAGTGAATATGTATAGCCGGATTGAAATTCATTTCTATAATAGCATAGTTATCGTCCGTTGCTTCCTGTGTGTAATCGGGAATAATCATATCAAGTCCGGTAATTTGCACAGCCAATGCCTGAGCAGCCTTAATTGCAATCTTTTTATACGAATCGGGAATGTCGTCTGTAAAATCAATACTGTCACCACCGGTGCTTATATTTGAATTCTCGCGTAGATATATTGTTTCATTCATGCGGGGGATGTAATCGAAATTTTTATTCTGAGCATTTAAGAACATCATTTCAGCTTCTCCTAATTGAATTTTTTCCAGCGGTGTGTGATAACCTTTTCCACGTAACGGATCTTTATTTTTTTCAACAACCAGTTCCCGAATACTCTGTATACCATTGCCGGTAATATTTGCCGGAACGCGATGAAGAATACCAACTACCTCATCATTCATTACAAATATCCGAAACTCTTTACCTTCAATGAATTCTTCGATAAGAATGCTCGAGTCATTATCAAAAGCAATGTCAATAGCTCTTTCAAATACGCTAGTGTCAACATTCTTTTTGATAATGGTAATGCCTAAACCGAAATTAGTTGATTTGGGTTTAATTACCACTGCCTTATTTCTGAAATAGAGAAAATCAGCTTTTGCTGTAAGTCTGTCTGCATAATTAAGCCCTTTGGGAACCCGAATGCCGTGTTCGTTCAGAATCAGTTTAGTTATTACTTTATTTTCCATAGCCAGGATGCTGGCATAGTTATCCAATGATGTTTTGGTTGCCTGACAAAGGTATTGAATGTTATTGTCCCGTTTCAGCCGAATAAAATTCTCACCTTTATCCAGAATGTCAAACCTGATACCACGGCGTACAGCCTCGCGAAGGATCAATTGTGTTGAAAGTTCCATATCTTCCAATCCTTTGAAGTTATAGGTGTTTCGCTGGGTGTCCTCAAAGTAGTTTTGTGCTTTTTCCAGATGAAAGGGTATAAATCCTTTTTTGTCTGTGTTACCTAAAACTAGCTGAACAATCCTTTTTTCCGGATGGTTGACCATTTCGAGGCAATATTGTAATGTTTTAAAGCAGTCCACGTTCTCAATACTGAGCTCAGCATACAGCTTTTGCATGTCGAGAATTATTCTTTTAGCTTCATCCCATGCATTTAGCGTTGAGCCGTACATAGTTGCTAAATCGAGCTCACTCTTTAAGCCATATAGCGAAACATTCCGGTAGTTGGCGTTTGCAATAGCCTGGTGTTGTGTCGAAAAATCATCCGGTTCGTCGGTTAGTAATCCGTAAATAACTATCCAATGGAGAAAATGCAGCATTTCGGGAGTGACACCGACCTTGCTCAGCGGGTTAATATCGATAAATCTCAATTCAGCATAAGATATTGCTTTTGAATTATTGATAAATTTGGGCCTCACGGACGCATACAATTCTTTGGGTGCAAGAAGTTTCTTCTCTGCCACCATAGTATCTATGCTCTGAAGGTAAGCGCTGGTGCTGCTATAATCCGGATATAACTCTTCCAGGTTTCCGTACCCAAAGCAGCTGTTTCGAAGAGATAAACCGCGGGTTTTGGTACATATGTGAACCGGAAAATTCTTACATCTCAATTCAAATGTGTCATCAACAATAGGGCTCGCACCAAATATCAGTACGTAGAGCCATCTGTTTCGTAATACCTGACGGGTAATTTTTAAGTATATTTCATCCTGAAATTCATCAAAAGGTGCATCTTGTCCTGAGTTTTGATACAGCAGATTCAACAAATTCTCATTCAAAGAAACATTGAAATGTATACCCGAAAGTGTCTGCTTCTTTCGTCCGTACTTCAAAGCCAGATTCTGTCTGTACTCTGCATCTCTCTTTCCGATAGCTGAATAATGCGAAATGGGAATGCTCTCTTCGTTGGGTAGGATGGGCGGCATGCTCTGAGGCCAAAGTAATTCGTCGGTTAGCTCTGTGCTGACTATGTCGTGAATTACCTCCAGGAATCCCAATGCCTGCTTAATGTCGGGTAGGGGAGGAGTAATCATTTCAACCTGACTTTCCGAGAAATCGGTGGTGATGTAAGGGTGTTTGAGCTTGTCCCCAAATACAGCCGGATGGGGAATCTGAGAGATTACACCTTGTTTGTCAACACGGATATTTTCTTTTTCAATGCCAAATAATCCTTTTAGCCAAACATTGCCTTTCGGAAGAAATTTATTACTCGTAAAGTTCAGATTCAATTTCATATACTATTTCAAAAAATATGTTTTATATTAGTGGAGTTGATATTTCATGCACATTGCTGTTGATGGACACACTGATGAAAATTCTGAAGTTGAACGTATTTTATCAGGCACTTCGGTTCTGTCAATTTCTTTCCATCCTCCTCTTCTAAAGTATAAATCAGCTGTAGTGGTCAAGAGATAAAGTTGCTTTATTTGATTTTTTCTGCTTAAAGCAATGATCTTGGTGAATATATCTTTACCTATTTTCATGTTCCGGTAACTTGGGCTTACTGCCAACGAGCGAAACAATCCGTTTTCTTTGTGAATTTCCAGTCCCGCACAAGCAATTATTTGGGCGCTGACTTCAGCCACAACAAAGAGCTGTTTGCCTTCAATTAGATCTACAATAGGTAGATTGCTATCCGAAATCAGTTTTATTATTTGAGGCAAATCTTTATTGGTAGAAATTCTATAGTTAATCTGGTTCATCATTTCAGATACAATTTATAAAGCACAATTGTGATTTTAGTCTCTGGGCAGTTTTTGATTACTGTATTCCTACTCTTTTTCCTCTATTCTTTTAAAAAATCTATTCAACATAGAAATTGATTTTGAAATGGAAGAACTGCACAGGCAATAATTAATTTTTAATCCATCTATTTCGCCGCTTATCAAGCCCATATCTCTCAACTCTTTTAAGTGTTGTGAAACAGTAGTACGGCTTAAAGGTAATTTGTCCGATATATCGCCTGATATGCAGGTTTTTGTTTCAGCTAGATATTTCAAAATGGCTAATCGTGCAGGATGCGAAATTACTTTAGCAAAGCAAGCCAGATCTTGTAGCTCTTTATCAAATACTTCCGGTTTTCTCATAATGGAATGTTTTATGTCGCAAACATACGACATAGTTTCTGTATGACAAAATTTCAGAAGCTAAAATTATTTAGAGATTAATAAATATTTTGATATCTCCAAGGAGGAATAAAATAGGCATTGAAAAATAAACATAACTTTGCAAGGTTTGTTTTTTCTAATTAAATATTTCATTATCAAAGAAATTTAAAATCATCAAAGAAATAATCGTTTTCGATGTTATGTTTTCCCCCATTCAATCGTCAATCTATTAAATGAGTCAGGAACGATTTAAGGCAGAGATACTGCCCATACGCGATAAGTTATTCCACATTGCGCAACGAATACTTGTGGAAGAGCAGGAAGCAGAAGATGCCGTACAGGAAGTTCTTCTCAAGCTTTGGCATACGCGTGATTCGTTAGACAAGTATGATAGTCCGGCTGCCTTTGCAACAACGGTGACAAAGAATCATTGTCTGGACAGGTTGAAAGTGAAAAACAGGCAGGATTCGTTGGATGAGTCGTATTATGCACGTGCAGGTACTGATAATCCTTACCTGCAGCTCGAACGAAGAAATACAGAAGAGGTTCTGCAGAAGATTATTGAGAATCTGCCACCCTTGCAACAGGCCATTATCAAAATGAAGGATATGGAAGAGTATGAAGTGGACGAGATTGCCGAAATTACCGGTACCAATGTGGAGGCAGTGAGAGTTAATTTGTCGAGAGCCCGAAAAAAGGTTCGTGAGGAATATATAAAATGGACAACAGTATGAGAATAAAGATAAATATCAAAATAAATAACAGAGAGGCTGATAAGCTGATTGAAAAATATTACGAAGGGTTAACTACCGGCGATGAAGAGAGGCAGCTGAAGGCGTTTCTTTCGAGACGGGATTTGCCTGATAAGTATAAACCGGAGCAGGTCATTTTAGGCCATTTCGACCGTAAAGCTCCGAAAAAGCATGTCAGCCTCCTTCCTTATATACGTTGGGCAAGTGTGGCGGCTGTAGTTGTTTTAGGCCTGTTCAGTATACAGCGGTTTACAGCTGATAATAAAGCCAATTATGCATTTATAGATGGTCATAAAGTAAGCAATATGCATACCATAAAATCTCAGGCTTTGGCATCCCTGGTGGATGTTTCTTCGTCGACGAACGAAGTGGAGGAAGGGTTTAAAAGTCTGAACGAAAATGAATCAATTGAGCAGCAGCTCGACGTGTTTTCATCTACAGAAAAGTAAAAAATAAAAAAACATAGAAATGAGATCAATAAAAAAGTATTTTATCCTGATGCTACTGGCCGGATTTGTGGCTGTTCCGGGTCTGAAAGCTCAGAATGATTTGCAAATCAGCAAAGTATTTGATCAGTATGGTGAAAGAAAAGGAGTTGTGATGGTTGAACTGACAGATGAAATGTTAGATGGCTATGATTTCTCTCTTTTCAAAAGTATAACCATTAAGAATAACCCTACTGCGGCCGACTTTATACGAAAATGTCTTCAGAAAGACCAGGTCGGAGCCAAGAAGGTGAAGCAGGTAGTTGCAAATGGAGTTCCTACATCTATCTACCTCCAGCTTCCACGCAAAGGGCAGCTCTATAGGCTGATCTTATTCAACGAAGTGCTTAACGCAGAGCATAAAATCACACTCATCTATATTGAATCGAAAAATGATTCGGAAGATGTACTGAAATTAATATTAAAGAAAAAATAAATACAAACAATTAATAATTAAGAGCAATGAGAAAGTATAGTTTACTACTGTTGGCAACCTTTTTAGGTGTGTTGTCTTTGCATGCCATTGAGCCGACCCGAAATGATACCACAGTCCGTTTTAATAAAAAGGTGATTCATTTGGAAGATAGTATTGGCCAAATGAAAGTAAAAGTTCTCGATTCTGATTCGCTACCCTATAAGCCTATATACGAAGGGGTTTTTAGCGACGGGAAGAGTTACGAAAAATGGACGGTGATGGAAGCTGTTGGTCTTCAAATCCCATTTCTGAATAAACCAAGTCGGAAACATAACCGTAGCTATTCAATGGAGCCACACTGGGCTGGTATCGGAGTTGGATTCATAAACATCGTTGATCATAATTTTAAAATGAATAATATAGCCGGAGTGTCGTTAAAAGCCGAATCGTCCAAAGAATTCTTTGTAAATCTGATCGAAAAAATTCTGCCTATCTATCACAACAATCTGGGTCTGACTACAGGTATTGGGTTCGACTGGCATAATTATGTTTTAGATATGAATAAACATCTGCTTGAAGTCAATGGGGTTACAAACGTGTATGATGCTCCGGCAGGTGTAACTTATGACTTCAGCCGACTTAAAACATTCCATATCACTATACCTTTACTGCTTGAGTGGCAACCTACTTTTGGGCGCAATCATAATGCTTTTGCCTCCATCGGTGCAATTGCAGGGATAAATACATACGCTGCATATAAAATTAAATACAAAGATGCAAATGGAAATACGGTGTCGAGTACCGAAAGTAAAGGCCTCAACACCTCACCCCTTTCATTCGATTTGTATGGGCAAATGGGTTATGGAGCATTTAGTGTGTATGCCAAATACTCGCTTACCAGTATTTTCCAATCCGACAAAGGACCTGACTTAAGAGCCGTTTCACTCGGGTTGATACTGAATTTCTAAATCCGTATCCAATGTCGTTTAGATAAGAATTCGCGCACAGAATACACGGATTTTACTGAACCTATAAAGTTGATGTCTAAGCTCCGTCGGAGCGACATTATAGTATAATTAAAAAGTCAACCCATGAATCATTGAACCCGAAAACTCAATGGTTCATGGGTTGACTTTAGTTTTTTGACCTGTTGCGGTTAATCATTATAAATGTATTTATGCTGCGCATGAATGATCGGGTACCGAGTGAGGTCATGATAAACGATGAATATATTCCCAACGGTTGGTGAGCGGTTCATCAGCGGTTCATGAGCGGTAGATAAGCGGTAGATGAACGATAGATATTCGAAGAACTGATAGACGAATAATAGATCAAAGATGAGTGTTTGTTTGATAAAAATTATTTTTCACCGCTATTTTAGCTGATTGACGGGAATAGATATTTTTCATTTTGATGTAAACAAAAGCAGAGTACGGAACATTTTATCGAAAAACAGCAATCTAATTTTCTTTTATTTAAAAAAATCACTACATTTGTTCCTTTAATTCAGTAGTACCTAATAACAAAAACTGTAGAACATGAAATTCATAGTATCAAGCACCGATCTTTTGAGCCATTTACAAGCCATTAGTCGTGTAATAAACAGCAAAAATTCATTGCCCATTCTTGATAACCTTCTGCTCCAGCTCGAAGGTAATAAGTTAACCATGACTGCTTCAGATATTGAAACTACGTTGATTACATCAATGGAAGTTGAAACAGCTGAAGGAACAGGAAAAGTAGCAGTTGCATCGCGTTTATTGCTCGATACATTGCGGGAGTTTTCAGAACAACCGCTTACATTCACTATTAATGAATCTAATTTGGCTATGGTGATTACATCTGCCAATGGGTCATATAATTTTATTGGTCAAAACGGTGATGAATATCCACGCATGCCTCAGTTGCAAGATGATGCCCGCTCATTGGTTTTGCCGGTTACAACTCTTTCAAACGGAATATCAAAAACGCTTTTCTGTACGGCCGATGATGAATTACGTCCGGTAATGAATGGTGTGTTTTTCGATATCACCAGCGATAGTCTTACCTTAGTGGCAACTGACGCTCATAAACTGGTACGTTATAAAACGTCGCATACATCGGCTTCGGTGGAAAGTGAAGAAACGGTAAACTTTATTTTGCCAAAGAAACCATCTACGATGCTTAAAAATATTTTGCCCAAAGAAAGTGGTGAAGTCGAAATTCGTTTTGATAGTAAAAATGCTCATTTTAAGTTGGCTAACTATACCATGATTTGCCGTCAGGTGGAAGGACGTTATCCAAATTATAACGGAGTGATTCCTAAGAATAATCCACTTAAAATCATTATTGATCGGGTAACTCTGCTGAATGCTTTAAAACGTGTTTCTGTTTTTGCTAATCAGGCCAGTAACCTGGTGAAGCTGGCTTTCAATGCCAACCAGATTCATATTTCGGCACAGGATATTGATTTTTCCATCTCGGCCGAAGAAACAATCAGTTGCCAATTTGATGCCGATCCGATCAAGATTGGTTTTAAATCATCATTCCTGATCGAAATTCTGGGAAATATCAATGCTTCCGATATTATTTTCGAATTGTCAGATGCTTCACGTGCCGGTTTAATTCTTCCATTTGAAAATGAGGAAAATGAAGAAATCCTAATGCTGTTGATGCCTATGTTGCTTAACGATTAAGAGACAATTTGAATATCACAAATCACCTACTTATAATGTCAAAAGCCTTAGGTCAACTCTTTTGCCCTGGGCTTTTGATTTTTTCTATAATTCAATTAATTAAATAGGCCAATACCTATCCATTTTCATGAAACTCCAATTAAAAAATCCTATTGTCTTTTTCGACCTCGAAACCACCGGTACAAATATAGTTTCCGATCGTATTATCGAAATTTCGTATCATAAAGTGTCACCAAACGGGCGGGAAGAAACGAAGACTATTCGCGTAAATCCCGAAATGCATATTCCGGAATCTTCCTCGGCTATTCATGGTATCTTTGATGCCGACGTGGTGGATTGTCCAACTTTTAAAACTGTAGCAAAGGAAATTATACACGACATTGAGGGTTGCGATTTAGCCGGTTACAACTCTAACAGATTTGATATTCCGTTACTGGCTGAAGAATTGTTGCGCGCTGATGTGGATGTTGATTTGATGAAACGTAAGTTTGTGGATGTGCAGGTAGTATTTCACAAAATGGAACAACGTACCTTAAGTGCTGCCTATAAGTTCTATTGTGACAAAGATTTGATTGGGGCGCATGGTGCCGAAGCCGACACGCTGGCGACTTATGAAGTGCTGAAAGCTCAATTGGATCGCTATCCAGAACTGCAAAATGATATTGATTTTCTGGCTAAATTCACCACTCAAAACAATAACGTTGATTTCTCAGGACGTATTATTTACAACGATAAAGGAGAAGAAATAATAAATTTCGGGAAATATAAAGGGCAGAAGGTAACTGATGTGCTGAAAACAGATATGGGGTATTATGGTTGGATTATGAACAGTGATTTTTCCTTACATACAAAAAAGGTGTTGACTAACATTAAGTTGCGCGACTTTAATAAATAACCAATCTTTCTAATGATCGATACCGGAGCGGGTGAAAACAATGTTTTTACCCGTTTCCTATTTTTATGGTAGGAGTAATGTGTTTATGTGCTAAACTATTAAAAGAGTATCGAATTACTTTTCCCAAATTCATTTGGCATGGTCATTGTTGCTTTTCCGTCGCTTAGGATACCATTTTAAACTCTTATGAAAACGTTACTATTCACTCTTGTTATTTCTCTGACTCTGGCTGCGCCAATCTATGGTCAGGATAATACAGCTGTACCTCAACGGTCGCCTGAACAAGAGGCTGTTAAACAAACAGAGCGGCTTCAGCAAGAATTGAATCTTAGCCCAGATCAGGCCAAGCACGTTTATGAAATAAACTTACGATATGCCCGCGAACGCCAGATTTCGAATAAGCGCGCCGAGGCATTGGTACGCATGAAGAACAAAAACAGCGAAATTCAGCAGGTCTTGAGTCAGGAGCAAAACGAAAGATTGCAGTCGAAACGTTATGAACGTTCCAGTATTCAGATACAGAATATGAACAGAAGTATACCTACTAATTCGTCGGGATTCAGATCTTCATCAGAGTTTCGAAACGGCCCGGCAAGCAACAACAACCGTTCATTGAATCCTAATTTTCAGTATAGAACTCAGCCGAATCAAACTATACGGAGAGGTTCGGCTCCTGGGGCTGCCCCTAATCTTCGTTCGACACAACGCCAGAATAATCCGACAACTACCCGACCATCGTCAACTCCGGTACGCAAAATCGATACTCCGGTAAATACAACCCGAAAATAGTATATGCCTAATCCGTATTTTAGTTTCAAACAATTTACTGTTTATCACGATCAATGTGCTATGAAAGTTGGTATTGATGGTGTGTTGCTGGGGGCGTGGGCAGAGGTCGGAAGTGCAAAACGTATATTGGATATCGGGGCAGGAACCGGGTTGATAGCGCTGATGTTGGCACAGCGTAGTGACTCAGATGTTGTTGCAATCGATATTGATAACCACGCTGTTTTGCAGGCCCGGGAAAACGTCCTTAATTCTCCGTGGCCAGACAGAATTGAGGTGCGTGAAACCTCATTGCAAAACTTTGCGGCTTCCCCCTCGCTGCTTTTTGATTTGATAGTTTCCAATCCACCTTATTTCGTGAATTCCCTGAAAACTCCTTCGAAAAGTCGCACAGCTGCTCGTCATGCCGACATGCTTACCCATGAGGAACTGATTGAGAATGCAATAAAGCTTCTGAGGCCGCAAGGTCGGCTTTGTATTATTTTGCCGGTGAATGAAGGAATGCAATGTGTAAAATATGCTCAGGCGCTCGGATTATATTACTCAAAACAAGTGATAGTTTATCCCAAACCGGATGTTGCGGCTAAGCGCGTATTGCTAGAATTCAGCTTGCAGAAAACCAATACTGTAATCTCGGAGCTGACAATCGAAACCGGGGAACGTCATCACTATTCGTCCGAATTTAGCGAACTAGCAAAAGATTTTTATTTGAAACTGTAATTGGGTACTTGTTGGTACTACCATTATTTTTTACAGAGTGAGTACCTGCGCTTGTGTAAGAGCGGTTCTTCTCACTGTGTAAGAATCATTCCCCCCTCTTCGTAAGAACTGTTCTTACAGAGAAGGGGGAATAGCTCTTACGTGTAGGCAAAAGAAAGAGCCTACAGATTATAGATCAGAAAAGTTTGTAGATAGCACTTAATTACCGGACAGAATAGAATGTCATTCCTAAAAAAGGAATAAAAACCAGATCGTAAATAATAATCCGCCCGTCTAGAACATGCCTACTTCAGTATAATCCTTTAAAATTACAGAGACTTGGCATTAATTATCGGTCTATTATTAATTTTTAATTACTTATTATTGTATCTTTGCGTTCCTTTTTTAATTGACAATCGAAATGAAAAAAATAGTTCCATTCCTTTTCTTTATCTTCTTTACCCCCGTGTTGTTTGCACAAGGCTTCTCGTCATTACAACAGCGCAAACTTGTAAATGCACTCACAGCCATCTCAAATTTATATGTCGATAGCATAAATGATAAAAAGCTGGTTGAAAATACACTTGAAGCTGTGCTAAAAGAATTAGATCCTCATTCATCCTATATATCGAAAGAAGAAGTTGAACGTGTAAACGAACCGCTCGAAGGCAGTTTTGAAGGAGTGGGCATTCAGTTTCAAATGCTCGACGATTCTCTGTTAGTTGTTCAAACCGTAGCAGGTTGTCCGGCGGAAAAGGTGGGTGTACTTCCCGGCGACCGCATTATTTATATCAATAATGAGTTGGTGTCAGGTGTAAAAATGCCAAATTCAGGTGTTTTCAAACGACTACGTGGTCCTAAAGGCACGGAAGTGATCGTAAAAATTAAGCGCGGAAACAAAAATGAACTTATTGAATTCCGGATTATCCGTGATAAAATTCCACTTTATAGTGTGGATGCAACCTATATGATCGGAAACGACATTGGTTATATTAAGATAAACAATTTTGGAAGCTCCACTGTACAGGAGTTTGAAAAAGCACTAGCCACGCTGCAAGCCAAAGGAATGAAGCATCTTATTCTTAGCCTTCAGGGAAATGGCGGCGGCTATTTAAATGCTGCCATCGGGATGGCCAACCAATTTCTTTCGCAAAACAAACTGATTGTTTATACACAAGGACTCAATCAGCCCAAAAGTGTTGCAGAGGCAGCAGATCCAGCTAATTTTGAAACAGGGAAAGTGATTGTATTGGTCGACGAATATTCAGCATCGGCCAGTGAGATTCTTTCGGGCGCATTGCAAGACTGGGATCGGGCAATCATTGTAGGGCGTCGTACTTTTGGAAAAGGATTGGTTCAACGCCAGTTCCCATTAATTGACGGGTCGATGATGCGTCTGACGGTTGCCCGTTATTATACACCAACAGGTCGTTGCATTCAAAAATCGTACAAAGGAGGTTATGATAAATACGAAATGGACCTGGTAGAACGCTTCAACAAAGGTGAACTGCTTCATGCCGACAGCATCCATTTTCCAGATTCACTACGCTATCAGACACTCAACCTGAAACGTACCGTATATGGCGGTGGTGGTATTATGCCCGATATTTTTGTACCACTTGACACTACGCGTTATACCGATTTTCACCGAAAAATTGTAGCTCGTGGCGTTGTAAACAAAGTTTGCGTGCAATATATAGACAAAAACCGGGCTGAGCTGAAAAAGAAATACACGACCTTCGATAAGTTCAAAAAAGAATATGAAGTGAACGATGCTTTTCTAAATCAACTGACTGCCGCTGCAGAAAAAGATAAAATAAAGGTTGATCCGGCACAGTTTGCCATTTCAAAATCGCTTATAAAGCTACAATTAAAAGCTTTAGTGGCGCGCGATCTGTGGGAGATGAACGAATATTACCAGATAATGGATGCCGACAACGAATCACTTCAGAAAGCAATTGAAATATTACAGACTCCGGGAGCTTACGAGAAAATACTAAAATAGAAAAAAGATCCCCTAAAGAAAGTTCAAAACCATCTTTAGGGGATTTTCGTTTAGAAAAGCTATGATTTTAGATTATATACATAAAAACTGGATTGAAATAGCAGGAGCTGTATTAAGTCTTATTTACCTGTATTTATCCATCAGGCAAAAAGTGAGCCTTTGGTTTTTCGGGATTCTCTCATCGCTTTTTTATGTAGTTGTTTTTTTTCAAACCAAGTTTTATGCCGACATGAGCCTGCAGTTTTACTATGTAATAATAAGCATCTATGGCTGGATAAACTGGAAGCAGGGGAAACAAGATACCGGAGAAGAGTTGCCCGCCACTCGAATGTCCGGACGACTGATTGTATATCTAACTATAGCCACCGGATTGGCCTATCTGGCTTATTATCTGGTGCTCGCCAATTTTACCGACTCCACCATCCCCAAAGCCGATTCATTAGTGGGGGCACTCAGCGTCATAGGTACCTGGATGCTTGCCCGCAAACTGATTGAAAACTGGCTGATATGGATTATTGCCGATGGATTATGTGTTGGACTTTATATCTACAAAGGACTCTACCCTACAGTTATTTTATTTGTTATATATACCTTAATGTCTATTATCGGGTATTACCAATGGAAAAAAGATATGCCTGATAAAGTGCAAAGAACTTAACAAAAAGAGTCGAAATAATCCAATAACAGTGAGCAAGTATAGTCAGCTCCACATCTTTATTCAACTATTACATAATTAAAACGCTTATTATACAACTATTGATAGCCTGACTTGTTTTCTACTGCAGACAAGCTTGTTTTTTGTCAAAACAAGTTTTGGTTTGCTCAAAAAAACGCCGTATCTTAGTACGTTTTTTAGAATTAACCCGAATATCATTAAACTCTAACCTTTCATTGGAATGGAAAACAATTATTGCATTATTATGGCCGGTGGTGTAGGCAGCCGCTTCTGGCCTTTCAGTCGGAATAACCGCCCAAAACAGTTCTTGGACTTTTTTGGAACAGGACGTTCACTTTTACAACTCACTTTCGACCGGATACATCATGTGGTACCGGCCGAAAATATTATTATTGTATCCAATGTGATCTACAAAGATCTTATTTTGGAACAATTGCCAGAAATCAAAGCCAATCAGGTTTTGCTGGAACCTAACAGACGGAATACCGCTCCCTGCATTGCTTATGCAGTGAACCGCATAAAAGCCATGACCAACAAGGCTAATATTATTGTAGCCCCCTCGGATCACCTGATTTTGAAAGAAACAGATTTTCTGGATACACTTAAAACAGGGTTGGAGTTCGTAGATAAAAACGACTGTATGCTAACCTTGGGAATCAAACCCAGCCGACCCGAAACCGGATATGGCTACATTCAGATAGGTGAAGGTGAAACCAACCTGCGCCGTGTAAAAACATTTACCGAAAAACCAAATGCCGAACTGGCACAGGTTTTCTTTGAAACTGGCGAATTTTTCTGGAATTCTGGAATCTTCCTTTGGAATCTTCAAACGATTGTCAAAGCTTTTGACGACTTGTTACCCGAAGTTGCCAGCAAATTTAATGCAGGAAAAGCATTTTTCAATACCGATAAGGAACAGGAATTTATTGATGAAATGTACCCCTCCTGCCCCAATATTTCCATCGACTACGGTATTATGGAAAAAGCGGAGAATGTGCATGTATTGTGCTCGGACTTTGGCTGGACTGACCTGGGCACATGGGGATCGCTGTATGAAATGTCGCCCAAAGATGAGAATGAAAACGTAGCACTAAAATGTCAGACGGCTTTTTACGAAAGCGAAGGTAATATTGTTGTCCTTCCATCGGATAAACTTGCTGTTATCCAGGATCTGAAAGGATATATTGTGGCCGAATCGGACAATGTATTGCTGATTTGCAAACTTGAAGAGGAACAACGGATTCGCCAGTTCGTCAATGACGCCAACATTCAGTTTGAGGGTAAATTTAATTAATAGTTGATAATTTACAGTTGGCAGTTGACAGTTGTCGTTAGAATATCCTTCTAATTATCAATTGTCAACTGCCAGCTTTTAATTCATAAAATGAGCGATATAATTCATCTTTTACCCGATTCGGTAGCCAATCAGATTGCGGCCGGTGAAGTGATTCAACGTCCGGCATCAGTACTGAAAGAGTTAGTTGAAAATTCAATTGATGCCGGAGCTACTTTTATTCAGATTGTGATAAAAGATGCCGGGAGAACATTAATACAAGTGATTGATAATGGCAAAGGGATGAGCGAAACGGATGCCCGCATGGCATTCGAGCGTCATGCCACGTCAAAGATCAAAAATGCCGACGACTTGTTCTCGCTTCGCACCATGGGCTTCCGTGGCGAAGCACTGGCTTCGATGGCTGCTGTAGCACAAATGGAATTACGTACCCGCAGAGCTGAAGATGAGTTGGGGGTGCTGGTTGAGATAGCCGGAACACGCGTTTTCAAACAAGAAAGTGTTCAGTGCGACCCGGGCACTTCGTTTCAGGTAAAGAACCTATTCTTTAATGTTCCTGCCCGCCGACGTTTTTTGAAAAGCGACAATGTAGAAAAAAGCCATATCCTCAACGAGTTTTACCGCATTGCGTTAGTAAACTCGGGCGTATCCTTTTCTTTTTTCGATGGCGACGACGAGATATTTAATCTCCCTGCTTCCAACAACAAAGTCCGCATAGAAAATGTGTTTGGAAAAAATACAAAAAAACGCTGGCAACAACAACTGCTTACCATCGAAACTACAACCAATCTGGTCAGTATTCATGGATATGTAGGCAAGCCGGAATATGCACAAAAATCGGCTACACAATATTTCTTTGTCAACGGACGTTATATGCGTCACCCTTACTTTCACAAAGCAGTATTGCTGGCATACAATCAAATGATTCAGGCGTCGGAAAGCCCAAACTACTTTATTTACTTCGAAGTTGACCCGCAAACTATTGATATCAATATCCACCCTACTAAAACGGAAATCAAGTTCGAAAACGAGCAGGCCATCTGGTCAATACTTTCGGCAGCAATAAAAGAATCTTTGGGAAAATTCAATATTGTGCCGTCTATCGATTTTGATCAGGAGGGTGCAATTGATATCCCAACCACGATAGCTGTTGAGAATGTCCGTCCACCACAAACTAATTTTAATCCGAATTATAACCCTTTTGGAACAACCAATTACAAACGCCCGGTTTTGGACTGGGAAAATTTGTATGGAGATTTTGAGAAAAAAGAACAGCAACCTATAGAGTCATCTATCGACTGGGAATCAAATGCCGACTTGGCAGTCACACCTTCTTTCAGCCAGCAAGAGCAGCAACAGGTAATTGACAATCTGGAAACATGTGCCGAAAATTTTCAATACAAAAACCGTTACATTCTTACCGGAGTAAAATCGGGCTTATTGATGATTGATCAACATCGGGCACACACCCGGATATTGTTCGATTTATTTTTGAATCAGATAGAAAATTCACGGGCTGTTTCACAACAGGTTCTTTTTCCGGAACTGCTGGAACTGAGTGCCGAGGATGATTTATTCTTTGAACAAATTCTACCTGATTTAGAAAGTTTAGGTTTCCTTACTGAAGCAATGGGTAACCATGCTTATAGTGTAAAAGGAGTTTCATCGTATGTAGGAAATGCCAACGTGATTGATCTGTTACTTAACATGCTGGATAAGGCCAAAACGACTGCTGAAGATCCGGCAGCCAGCATTCACGAAGTTCTGGCACTATCGTTAGCAGAAGCTTCTTCGCTGAAAATCGGACAACGGCTCTCCACCGAAGAGATGAGCGATCTGATTGATCGTCTGTTTGCCTGTGCCAACCATAATTTTAGTCCGGATGGAAAGAAAATAATGACAATATTTGCAACCGACGAACTGGAAAAAAGGTTTTAAATCCGGGCTTCAGATATAAGTAGTTACAAGTAAATAGTTACGAGTTACAAGGCTGGTTATCTGTATTTTGATTTTAAAAAACAGATCGTCAAATATTATTTATTACTTATCCTATTATAACAAGAGCTAAAACTAATTCATGTAGTTTTAGCTCTTGTTATTAGTTTATGCAAAATCATGATTTGACTCCTCTAGTACCAACAATTATGGCATTGGAATGGTCTATCTATTTTATAACTCAACATCAGTTCATGTGTTCCATAGGACTTTGAACTGATTCCACTCACATTGTAATCATAGCTATAAGACAGTTTGATATTGTCGGTCAAATTGATGCCAAATAAAAGCCCCACTTCATTCCATGTACGATAAAATAGACCCACCTGAAAAGCATCTGTTTGAGGTGTTACTTTAAAATAACTCATAAGATTCAATTCGGTCTGAAGAAGTTTATTCTCCTGAATAGCTGAAACACCAAACCCAAGATTAATAAAGTCGTGAGTAAATTGCCTGTAGCGGGTATAGAAAAAATTAGCATTCGAAAACTGCTGATTAATCGACGAGAATATGGAGAAAACATTCTGGCTCGATGCTCCGACAGTCCAATACTTGTTAGTCAACTCTAACCCTACACCTGCATTAAAATTACTTTGGGACAATAGCCGATCATAAATCGTCGGATCATCGGCAGTAGGAAAAGTAACTTCAGAAACATCATACGACAAGCTCTGGTAATTCAGAGCTAAACCCAGATGCAGTTTCCACTTATCACTTACAGGAAACGAATAAGCGTAGGAAAGAGCAATATCGGAAGTAGAGGTATAACCAATCTTGTCAACGCTTACTTTAGCACCAAACTGGGTATGAATATTATCAAGATAAGTCGTTCCGGCTGCAAAAAAAGTTTTTGGCGAACCGGAGAACCCAGCCCATTGCTTGCGGGCCGCCATACTAAAGTCAGCCATATAGTCCTCATCAATAGAGGCTGGATTAATATAATAAGTATTTTCCCAATAATTATTCAACCGGATATTCGATTGAGCTATCAAAGAAACACAGCTAACTGCAAATATAAAAACAACTACAACTTTCTTCATCATCGGTTTCGGTTATCGAATAAGCGTTATAAATCCCGTATTGGTTTTATGCCCGGATTCTGTTGGATATTTTATTACGTAAAAATAGGTTCCATTCGTCACATTCTCCCCTTTATATTTACCATCCCACCCGTCGGTGCCTTCGTACAATAAAACTCCATTGCGGTTAAAAATCTGCATATGCCAGCCTTTCATGTAAACATCATTTTTCCCATCTCCGTTTGGTGAGAAAGTATTCGGAAGCTTTGTCGAAGTAATCCAGATACGCTTAGTAGCGCGCTCAACGCACCCATTCGGGTTTATAACTTTGAGATTCACATCGAAATATCCATCCCTCATTATGTCGTAAGTATGACTTGGATTATTTCCTCCCACAGTTGTTCCATCGCCAAAGTCCCAATAGTATTGAGAGAACGGAACTGCTTCACTCCACATCTGCACAGTAGGATCCTCAGTAGAAATAATTGTTTTATCGGTTTGTAAAGTATAATTAATCAAATCAAAATTAGATGCTGTAAATTTCAAAGTGGTAGTACAACCGGCTTTTGATGTACCTGTAACACTATATTCTCCGGCCTTTTTTATAACAATACTATCAGCTGTGGATTCATTACTCCAACGGTATGAATAGGCTCCTGCCACATGAACAACCATCGAATCGCCTATACAGAACACCGGATTACGATCAAGCGTCAATACAGGTAATGCCTCTACAGTAATTGTTTTTTCGTATAACAGAGACGAACAGGTCGAATTAGACATAGTCAATGCTACTTTATACATTCCGGGAGCTGAATAAGTATGTACCGGACTCTTAATAGTTGAAACTCCTCCGTCTCCGAAATCCCAGGAATAACTATTGTTGTCGAGATCATTCAGCACTATGGCATCAAACTGGTAATTATGATTGTTACAATCTGTCAGTTTATAATCAATACCATAATCAGGAATATCAACATTATAACTATACGAAGCCGTACAACCCAAGGCATCAGTAACTGTCAAGATTACTAAACCATTCTCCGTTGTTTCTATTATCTCATTATTTGCTCCGCTTATTGTTCCTCTTGACCAGACTAACTGATAAGGAGGAAGCCCTCCAGACACTTTAACCGTAATAACTTCTTTCGCTATTTTTGTTGAACAATTTAAATAAATCACAGAATCGACATCAAAAGTAAGTGGTAACGGCCGGGTAACAGCAACCTGCACCGTTTGTGAACAACCTCCGGCATCTGTCACCGTTAGTTTATAATTTCCTCCTGTAATATTTATCAAATCGGGAGTAGTGGCTCCCGTTGACCATAAATAGGTGAATGGAGCTGTTCCACCTGAAACTAAAGAATGAATAGCACCACTATTAGCATTATCACAATCCAATGCATTCGTTACATCGGTAGACACAACTAATGGCTGAGGTTCCTGTATCACGAATGTCTTGACGATATCACAAGGTTGCGCATCATGAATTGTAATAGTATACGTCCCCGCTCCCAGATTATTACGTTCCACCCCTGCATTAGGATCATCGGCCCAGGCAAATGAAATAGGAGGTGTTCCACCTACAAAGTTGAGTTTAATACTTCCGTTGTGCGCTCCATAACATGTAATATCTTTCACAACCGGACTAATTCCAAAGAGAGGAGCCTCCGGCATATTGATAACAAGCGTTTTCTGACAACTATTGCTATCGGTAACAACAACTGTATAATCTCCCGGTGAAAGGTTCTCCTGAACAGTTCCTTTACCAAAATTACTCCATGCTATCTGATAAGGCTTTACTCCTCCACTGATGTTTAATGTAATCTTTCCGTTATTTTCAGAATAACAGCTAATCAAACCTTTAGTGACAGTAACCGTAAGTTCGGAAGGTTGGGTTATTGTTACATCCAACATTGCCGTACATCCTTGATTATCGGTAACAGTAAGCTGGTATAATCCGGCACGTAAACCTGTCAAATCACGATTGGAACTTGTATATCCATTCGGCCCGGTCCAGACATATTTATAACCGGCACCGGATGATGTTTGAATAGGTGTTCCTCCGGTAACGCTCGCATTTATTGTTCCTATAGCATCACCAAAACACAAGATATTAGTTTGACTAACCAGACTCACTGCCAAAACAGGAGGCTCTGTAATAGTATAAGTTTCTGTCTTGGGTCCGCAGTTATTGCCGTCAGTCACCGTAACTGTATATTGCCCGGGGCTCAATCCCGAAAGATCCTGCGTTGTTGCAAATGGAGCGTTATCTTTTGTCCATGCATAGTTGTAAACTCCATTTCCTCCGGTTACCGTAATGCCAATCAAACCATTTGATGCCCCAAAGCAGGTAACATCTTTTCTCGTGTCAGTAGCTATAACAACATCAGTCGGCTCGGTAATAGTGTAACTTTTTGTAAACGGACAATTACCAGCATCCTGAATTATGAGCGTATAAATTCCCGGAATCAATCCGGAAATAGAAGTCAAAGCCGACGTAAATCCATTCGGACCGGTCCAGGATACATGATAAGGATCGCCGGTTGTAAATGGAATACCTCCGCTTATATTCGTTTGAATAGAACCATTATTTGCCTGATAACAGCTTATGTTCTGAGTTATTGTATTCGGATTCAAAACAGGATAAACTGTAACCACCACATTAAAAGTTGCACCGGGACATGCCCCCGCAAAAGGAGTGACAGTGTAGGTCACAGTTGATACGGTAGAAGTGGTATTCACTAATGTCTGGCTAATATCTACCTGCGGAGTTAATTTTGGTATAGCTCCCAGAATTGAACCTGCGGGGCTAATGATCGGAGCCGACCAGGTGTAAATGGTTCCGTTCGGAACAATATCTCCGTTTAGACTAACCGGTGTTACAGTGAAAGTTGCCCCACTACAAATTACACTTTCTTTCTGCGCTATAACCGGATATTGATTAATAGTAATCTGAGCAATATTTGATGTAAGCACAGCACAACCCACCGAAGACAACGTAATTACGCAATAGTAATAGTTCGTTCCTACAGTAGAAAATGACGGAGTATAAGAGCTATTTGTAGCTCCTGAAATTAACGTTGCGTTACTTATCGAATTGACCGTATTTGAATACCATTGATAAGCAGGAGTACCAACGCCATTTATATAAGCAACTTTAAGTGGCACCGGTGTATCACCCAGACAAACAGTATTTGAAGCCGGTTGAGTGGTAAAAGAGGGTGATGCATTGATTGTCACCTTGACCGGATCGCTGGTCACACTACAACCCGGTCCATCAGGCTGAGAAACTACACAGTAATAATACATTGTTCCAATAGAAGCGGTAGAAGGCGTATATGTTTTAGCTGCTGCTCCGGAAATAGCTGTTCCGGTTGTTGTATTACTGGTTGCACTTTGATACCACTGATAAGCGAATGAACCAAGTCCACCTGTAGCATCTAAAGTTAAATCAGAAGGAGTTGCATTCTGACACAGAATTTGTTCTGATAATGGTTGAGATGTCACAACAGGATCTGCAACAACATTAATCTTTGCCGGATCACTGAAAACAGACCCACAGCTACTTCCCGACAAAGATATTTGTACGTAATAATAATAAGTGCCGGTTGACGTAAATGCCGGTGGTGTATAAGTAGCTCCAGTTCCACCTGAAACAGGACTTCCAGTAGAAGTAGAGTTGGTGCTATTTGAATACCATTGATAAGCAGCTGTACCCGCGCCCCCCGAATAAACTGCTGTTAATGGAACTGCTGTGGTTCCACCTACGCAAATATCTTGCGATGCGGTAGGTTGAGTTTGAATACCCGGAACCGGACTAACTATGACAGTAGCGGTATTAGAAACCAAATCCGAACAACCACCTGGTGATAACTTAATGATACAATAATAATAAGTTGTTCCGACTGTTGAAGTTGGAGGATTAAAACCGGCAGCCGTTGCGCCTAAAATTAGTGAACCCCCACTATTTATATTCCCCGGACTTGAATACCATTGGTAAGTAGGTGAACCGGTTCCATTAGTATATGCTACAGATAAAGTTGTAGCAGTTCCACCCTGACACACAGCGCTTGATATGGGTTGGGTTGTAATACTGGCAGGAGCTGTTACAATGACTTCAGCTGCAGTACTGGAAACATTACATCCTTTTCCATCGGGCTGGGTAACGATACAATAGTAGTATTGAGTCCCCACAGTTGTAGTTGGTGGAGTAAACGTGTTGTTTGTAGCATTAGGTATGGAAGCTCCATACGATGTATTAATTGTTGTATTTGCATACCATTGATAAGCGTAAGTATTAGCTCCTCCGGTTGCCGAAACCTTTAAATCAGTTGGCGTAGCACCTTGGCAAATAGTTTGCGTGGAGTTTGGTTGTTCAGAAATTAGGGGGTCAGATACAACAACGATCGTTGCCACATCACTCCGCAGACTTCCACAATTACTGCCCGGTATGTCAATATTCACATAATAATAATGTGTGCCTGTCGATGCAAATGGTGAAGGCGTATAGCTTGAACCCATAGCACCAGGGATTATTGTCCCTCCTGTATTTGAGGCTGCTGTATTAGTATACCAGCTATAAGTTGGCGTTCCTGCGCCACCCGAGTAACTTACACTTAAAGTCGGGGCGACACTCATATCTATACAAGCTGTTTGTAATGAAGTTGGTTGTGCCGTAATTATAGGTGGATCGGCAACTTCAACCGTTGCTGTATTTGAAACAATATCTAAACATCCTCCATCTGGAAAAGATATTACACAATAATAATAGGTTATGCCTACTGTAGAAGTTGGTGGATTATAAGAATTACTTGTTCCACCAATAGTAATAGCTGTTCCACCAGTAGTTGAATTGGTTGAATTTGAGTACCATTGATAAACCGGAGTACCGGTTCCGTTGGCATAATCTACTGATAAAACTGCAAGTCCTCCATCTTTACAAACGGCTGTATTCGCTCTCGGTTGTTTCGAAATAAATGGAAGAGGATTAACTGTAATCACGTAATTTTTTACCGGACCTACACAATTTCCACTTTGGGGAGTTATAGCATAGGTAACTGTTCCCGGTGTGGAACTTAAAGAATTAATCGTCTGTACCGGTATTGTATTTGTTGTTCCAGACGAAGTAAAGCCTGTGATTCCAGCAGTTGCCGTTGCAGTCCAGGAAAATGTAGTATTTGCCAAACTAGAGGTTAGTGTTACCAAACTAGTAGGCACACCAGAACATATTGTTTGAGCGAGCGGCGCATTCGTTACAGTCGGAATAGGATTTACTGTAAACGTTTTAGTTGCAGTAACCTGAACACCACATTCATTCTGGGCTATTAAAGTTACCGTATAAATTCCCGACGCATTGTAAGTAATTCCAGCTGGAACCTCTGCATTCGAAGTAGCCGGTGTACCGCCCGGAAAACTCCATGCATAAGTCATACCAGTGGTGGTTGGAGCACAGCTATTTATTGTAGCAGTGGGGTGAATAGTCGACGGACCGCAACAGTCTGGAATATCGTTGATAATTACTGTTGGAGGAGCTTTAACCGTTATAGTTTTCGTTATGGACTGTGGTCCGCAGGTGTTTGTTCCCGTTAGTTTCAACGTATATATTCCTGGATTTGCAAATTGAAACGAAGGGCTTTCGGAAGCTGAAGTTGTTCCACTCGTAAAACTATAAGCAGGAGTTGTTCCGCAGTTACCTGGTGAGTAACTAACTTCCCATAAATAAGTCGGAGTTTTACAGGTTTTTGTAATATCGGTCGTATTCGTAGTCTTGACTGAAAATGGAGCGCATCCTTCACTTTGATCCAGCGTGAAAGTTGGAAGCAAGGGCGCTTCAACGCAAATCGTAGTGTCTTTTTCACCGCCTCCACAACGGTTTGCCGCCTTCATAGCAATAGTATAAGTTCCCGGAACAGTAAAAATCGGGCAAATAGAAGCAGTTCCGGTAGCCCAAAGACTTTGGTTTGTAATATCAGTTCCAAAATCATTTCCCAACGAGCCGGTTCCCAAAGTGAATCCGGTTGAGGGAGTAATTTTCCATATTGTTTTTAGAGCTGTATCGCACGAACTACCTGTTCCATTATTTGTTATTTCAACAGATCCGGTTGTCGTGTTTGTAAAACACAAACTGGAGTTTGTACATACAGTAGAGGCTTGCACAGAAAAGCTGGGCTTTGGAGGCGTAGAAACATAGATTGGAGATACCGTTGATTCCGCACGCCCACATGGATTCGAGATTAACATAGTAGCATAAAAAGCATTGGTAATACCACTAAGTGTTGTGTTTCCACACGAAGATGATTTAAAAGAATGTGAAACTGAAGCCGGAGCTGGATGGATATACGTTAGGGGAGCAGAACCATCACTGAATGTGATGGTATAGACAGTTCCGGGAGGATTACTTTCCGTTCCGGTAATTGGAAATACTATCGTGTTATCACCGCAAATATCGGTATTTCCGGGATTATTTAAATTCCCGCCTGGAATAGAACCAATAAATACTTTATAAATTCGGGAAATTGAACAGCCTGATTGTCAGGTTACAGTGTAAGTCAGCGTCCAGAGCCCCAAATCATATTTATGAGTTTGTAAGTTCCATGTCGTTGCCGTAAAATCAGGAGTTCCATCTCCCCAACTTATTGTATAACTAGCATTTGCAGAAGAAGCTGTTGACGATACATTAGAAAACGTGATATCAGTAGCAGAGCTACTACATGTTTTAAACACGGGGACCCCATTGTCCGTCGCCGATTCAACACTTGCATGAAGAGTGGGGTCAGGAGCTTGTTGCACGGTAATTGTTTTTGTCGTTGATTGGCTACAGGTTGATGGATTTCCACTAACAATTAATTTGACCGTAAATGAGGCCGTTGAATTTCCGGTAGTTGAAAATTGATGAGTTGGATTAGCCTCTGTCGATGTAGTACCATCACCAAAATCCCATGCATAAGTATATGAACCAACTGCATTAGAAGTAAACGAGATCGCAGAACCTGAACACTGGTTATTAAGAAAAGTAAAACCTGCATCCGGCGCTGCATTCACAATAACTGTAGCCACCTGATTCGTTATATTCTGGACGTTGCCATTCACATCTTTAACACTGGTCAGTGTATAAGTAAAAGTTCCGGCAGTAGTAGTTGAAACCGATAAGATTCCGACACCAGTACTTGCATCCGATTGAATGTCATTCTCGACACCATTTTTATCTTTATACGTAAAAGTATAGGGAGATGTTCCCCCCGAACCAGTAAAAGTTACAGTCGGTGCAGCATCATTTACACATACCGCTGTTGTCCCATTAACAGCAGCGTTAACAGATACTCCGGCCCAAACCGCAGTTGACATCTTATTTGCCTCTAAAAGTTCATTGCTATAATTGGCGGCATTAACTGAGATTATTTCAAAAGAAAAAAGAAAACACCAAAGAATAAATAGCCTGCTGTATACCCGTTTCATAAATCTGTTTTTGTATATCAAATACAATCAAAAAAGCCAATAAACACATATTAACTCTATTGAAATCATATATACAAAAATACTATAAAAGATTTATTATATTACAACGAAGAATTACTCGGGAGAATAAAACAAGCCTACGATTTAGCCATCTTAGATTGACCAGCCCGTTCAGAAAGAATCGGTTTTTAATTTGAATTAAAGATAAAGAAGTAATTATCTGTATTTAAGCATGCTATAAGCAACCTTCTTTTTAAATAATCAATCATGTTTAAATAAAAAACAGTAATCGCCAATTATAAAAAAACAAAAAATACGCAAAAGCAAATACGCAAAACGGATAAACAATTTATTGCTTCGCATTGATGTGGTAATAAATACTACTCGCAAATAAATATAAATTTGTTTATAGCTTTAAATCTACAAAAAAAGGCGACAGTAAAACTACAAGACAACAAAACAGGTCATATAACCGTTTATTCAACTACAGAAACAACGCTCAATTTAAATAACAAAACGAATGAAATCTCTTCTTATTTTTGATCTCGACGGAACTTTACTTGATACTGTTGCCGACCTGGCAGCAAGCACTAATTATGCGCTATCACAATGCGGCTTTTCAATCCATAAAACAGATGACTATCGCTTCTTTGTAGGCAACGGAATAAATAAACTCTTTGAAAGAGCTTTACCGGAGAAGTCGAGAACACCCGAAAATATATTGCAAGTTCGAAACCATTTTTTGAAACATTATGAGTTTCATGATACGGACTTGACCACTCCTTATCCGGGAATAATTAAATTGCTAAAAGAATTGCAAGCGTCAAAAATAAAGTTAGCTGTTGCTTCCAACAAATATCAGCAGGCCACAGAAAAATTGATTCACTACTTCTTTCCGGATATTACATTTGTTACCGTACTCGGTCAACGTGAAGGAATACCAACAAAGCCCGACTCAAGGATTATCCGTGACATTCTTAGTATTGCAAAAGTGAAAAAAGAGGAAGTACTTTACATTGGCGATTCAGGTGTTGACATGCAAACAGCACAGAATGCCGGTATTGATGCCGCAGGAGTTACATGGGGATTTCGACCCCGGGCAGAATTAGAAGAATTCTCGCCAAAGTATATAGTAAGTGAGGTGAAAGAAATTTCAGAGATTATTCAATAACTTTACTCCATAAAAAAACCGCTCAAAATAGCGGTTTTTTTTATGGAGTAACTAACTAATTAGTCTTCTTTTACCTGAGGAGTGATCAATTTATAACCCTTGCCATGGATGTTGATAATAGCCACGTCTTGATCATCTTTCAATAGTTTACGTAATTTTGTGATATACACATCCATGCTACGAGCATTGAAATAATTATCATCAACCCAAATAGTTTTCAGAGCAAAATTACGTTCTAAAATGTTATTAGCATTTGCAGCCAACAAATTCAACAATTCCGATTCTTTAGTTGTAAACTTCTTAGACTCACCTTCAAAAGTAAGCAATTGTTTTTGAGCATCAAATGTAAAAGATCCGATTTGATAAGTTACAACGTCTTTTGCACGTTTCCCTTTCACACGACGTAATATTGATTCAATACGATACAACAATTCTTCCATACTAAATGGTTTCGATAAGTAGTCGTCGGCGCCTAATTTAAATCCCTGCAAGATATCTTCCTTCATCGATTTTGCTGTAAGGAAAATAATAGGTACTTCGGCATTTAATGAGCGTACGTCAGCTGCCAATGCAAATCCGTCTTTTTTAGGCATCATCACATCAAACACACATATATCGTATTTGTTTTTTGAAAAAGCCTTGTAACCAGCTTCCCCATCAGGTTGTAAATCTACATCATACCCTTTGGTCTGCAAATACTCTCTGAGAAGCATGCCAAGATTTTCATCATCTTCGCATAACAAAATTTTTACTTTTTCGTCTGTCATAACTCGTAATTTTTTAATGTTGGTATTGTAATAGTGAATTTTGTTCCGATATTTATTTCGCTCTCTACCTTAATAGATCCGCGATGTTCATTTACAATTTTCTTTACATAGGCAAGGCCCAATCCAAAACCTTTTACATTGTGCAGGTTGCCTGTTGATACGCGATAAAACTTTTCAAAAACCCGTTTCAGATCTTCTTTATTAATTCCTATGCCGTTATCTTCAATACTAATGAGCAAGTTATCTTTCTCATTCCATGTTTCAATAGTCAACAGCAAAGGTTTGTCGCAGTATTTAAGCGCATTGTCCATTAAATTGAAAATAACGTTCGTAAAATGCACTTCATCAATCAGAGCCACATCATTCAGGGCTTTCATATTGGAGGTGATTTTGCCTCCTTTGCTCGTCACTTTCAAAGAAAAATTACTAATAATGTCTTCTACCAACGAATTGATTTTGATTTCATTCAGTTTAAGTATCGACTTCTCTTTTTCAAAAACAGCCATTTGCAATACTTTTTCAACCTGAAGACTTAACCGCTTGGTTTCGTCACGGATAACGTTTGAAATGTGTTTAAGCGTTTCCGGTGTTTTGCCAACCCCACTATCCTGCAACATTTGCGAAGCTAAAGAAATGGTTGATATAGGAGTTTTCAATTCATGCGTCATATTATTAACAAAGTCATTTTTCATGTTGTTTAACTTCTTCTGCCTGAAAATAATAACAATAGCTACGATAAACACCAACAAGATGAGTATAACCAGTGCTATTGAGGGCAAAAGTAAATTCATCGAATTCAAAATATAATTTTGCTTTGTCGGGAAAGTAACCTGTAAATACGCCACTTTATTTGATTCCTCAAATGGAAATAGCTTCTGCGTATAAATATTACTTGGTGTATTGTTTAAATCTTCTTGATGTATATCTTTATGACAATTATAGATAATTTTACCCTGTTTATCAACTATAGAATAGAAAAAAGGCAAATCAACGCTGTTGTTAACCAATACCTTTTCTAAAATTCCGTTCAACTCTTCAAAGTTAACGCGTTCACTTATTTCTTTTTCATCGATCTCTTTCATCCATCTGAATACAGCCTGATCTAAAATGGTCTTAGAACGCGAAAAATTCTGTTTGAATTTTTCCTGCAAATAACGTGATGTTTCTTCAATGGTTGATTTTCCGTGTCGAGTAGACAATCTAATGCTTGGTCGATTGAGTTGTTCTGAAGTTAGTTTCAAACTTCCCGCCATGCTGTCAATATTATTTTTCAGTCGAATATTCTTAGCATCCATACTTAGAAGCTTATTTTGACTTCCAGAGTAATCTTCGCCCTCCAGCGTTTGCCCCAAATACTCTAACGCTTCATTCTCTTCAACCAAACTAACGGTTTGAAATAAACTACGTTGAACATTGTCATTAAATTGATTTTCAACCATTTCTGCATTGACTCTCACATATCTAGCTTGTAGAACTATAAGCCCCACAAAGGTCAAAACCATAAAAACAATGAGTATCCAGATAGTCGTTTTCTTCATAACGCGACAAATTTACATCAAAAAAAGATCTCAGCCACTACATTGGCAACAAATAATGGCATTTATTTTGTAACTATAGTAATAGTATGCATTTTTTTATATAATAGATTAATATAAATTCGCAAAATACCAGTAATTTAACTTAATAGAAGTGGATTCATAGATAAAATGACCGCTCAAATTAACAAAAGTGATGAATTTACAGCTTAAAAGGCTAAATTTACGGGTAAAACCGAGAAACAAACAAATACAAAATTAAGGAATTTGATTTTCAAACGTCAAAAATCAGTTAAACAAAAGATGTCTACCTCTTTTTTGCAACAATAATAAATTGTTCATAGTCGGTCAGCTTACCTTTTACCCTCTCTCTCGTCAGTACATTATAAGTACGCAAAACAAGAACCTCAAATCCGGCACCATGAAACTGCCCGGATAACAAACCTGTGTCAAAGCCCCGATGTGGTATTGGCTCAAAACGGTGGAAAGAGCCATCTTCGCTACGAATGTCCCCCACAACTATCAATGCACCGGGAGTCGTTATCTCATACAAATGCCTCAGCGTCTCCTCAATTTTCGGAATATGATGAAAAGCCATACACGAAAAAATCAAATCAATATCCTGTTTTCTGTAATCGGACACTTCACCATGAAGCATTGCCACAGACTCGAGACCTTTCAATTTGCTTTTCAAAACCCCTAGCATCGCTGCAGAAGTATCCTCGAAAACGATTTCACCTATATATGGTAGAATTTGTAAACCTACCAGTCCCGTCCCTGCACCAATTTCCAACGCTTTCCAGCTTTTACTAGGCTTTATATGATGCATCATCTCTGCAACAAATATTTCCGTCATCTCTATTTTTGCAGGGCTATCCCAGTCAGCTGCCCTGTGGGCAAAACTATCATTCATACGTTATATGTTTATTTTAATTTAGCAAAACTACTAATAGAACTCTTTTTACGCCAAATTTGTTTGGTTTAAAACTCGCCAAATATAGATGTAGGCGCTTAATTGTATAATGATGTAAAAAACCTTATATTTGCAAGCTCAATTAATGCAATATATTACCAACTTATTGCAATATTGCTTTGACCCGTTCTTTTCAAACCCGCGAATGTTGTAACTTCATATAATAACGAATGAATAAACTAATAAAAACAAGTATTATGGCGATAGCCGTTGCAGCTGCATCGGGCAGCACATTAGCCGAAGCTCCTATAATAGGAAAGCATCAGCCCAAAATAGAAAACGGAATTATGACTCCGGAAGTGTTATGGTCTTTTGGGCGCGTAGGCAATGTACAAATATCACCCGATGGATCAAAAATTCTGTATAACGTATCTTATTACAGTATACCGGAAAACAAAGGCAACTCGGAGATTTTTACAATGAACGCCGATGGTACTGACAAAAAGCAAATTACAAAAACAGCCACACGCGAAGCAGCTGCCAAATGGATAAACAAAGGTGAGCGCATCGCTTTTTTATCGTCCGAAAGTGGTAGCATGCAACTGTGGAGCATGAAGCCCGACGGCAGCGATCGAAAACAAATAACCTCCCGGGAAGGAGATCTGACCGACTTCTCATTTTCGCCCGACGAAACAAAACTACTTTTTGTGGCAGATGTAAAATATGGCGAGCGAACTGTTGACAAATATCCTGATCTGCCCAAAGCCAGCGGTGTGATTGTAAATGACTTGATGTATAAACATTGGGATGCATGGGTACAAACAGTACCACACCCTTTTGTTGCCAGCTTTAATAATGAAAAAATAGAAAATGAAACCGACATATTAAAAGGAGAACCTTACGAAAGCCCGATGAAGCCATTTGGTGGAATAGAACAATTGGCATGGAGCCCCGATGGAAAGATTGTGGCATACACATGCCGGAAGAAAACCGGAAAAGAATATGCACTCTCAACCAATTCGGATATCTATTTTTACAACATAGAAAATGGAAAAACAGAAAACAAAACTCAGGGAATGATGGGATACGATCAGAACCCTGTATTCTCGCCGGATGGAAAGTGGCTGGCGTGGGAAAGCATGGAGCATGATGGTTACGAATCGGACAAAAGCAGATTATTTATCCTGAACATCAAAACCGGCGAGAAAACAGATGTTTCGGCCAACTTCGATCAAAACTCAAATGGATTAGCATGGACCGCCGATAGCAAATCAATCTACTTTGTGAGCTGTTGGCATGCTGTCACGCAAATCTATAGAGCTGACATTACTACAAAAAAGATAATACAAATAACCAAAGGTGTACACGATTATGCATTTGTAAGTCCAGTAAAAAACAAGCTTATAGGCATCAAACATTCTATGAGCAAACCAGACGAGATTTATGTAATTAACCCCAAAACAGGATTAGAGACCGAACTCTCATTCGAAAATAAAGACATTCTGGCTCAACTGGAAATGGGTAAAGTAGAAGAACGCTGGATTACAACTACCGACAATAAACAAATGCAAACTTGGGTGATTTATCCTCCGCATTTCGATCCGAATAAAAAATACCCGACATTACTTTATTGCGAAGGCGGACCACAATCAACTGTCAGCCAGTTTTGGTCGTACCGTTGGAATTTTCAGATAATGGCTGCTAACGGATACATTATTGTAGCACCCAATCGCCGTGGGTTACCTGGTTTTGGAATGGATTGGCTTACCCAGATTAGCGGCGACTATGGTGGACAAAACATGAAAGATTATTTTTCAGCCATTGATGCCGTGGCAAAAGAACCATTCGTAAATAAAGATAAATTGGGCTGTGTTGGAGCCAGCTACGGTGGTTTTTCTGTGTACTGGCTGGCCGGACATCACGAGAAACGTTTCAAAGCATTTTTGGCTCATGATGGTATGTTTAATTTACCGCAACAATATCTGGAAACTGAAGAAATGTGGTTTGTCAACTGGGATCTGGGCGGCGCTTACTGGGATAAAAACGATGCTATTGCGCAACGTTCGTTCGCAAACTCTCCACACCTGTTTGTTGATAAATGGGATACGCCCATTCTTGTTATTCACGGAGAAAAAGATTACCGCATTCTGGCCTCACAGGGCATGTCAGCATTTAACGCAGCAGTATTGCGCGGCGTTCCGGCACAGATGCTTATTTTTCCCGATGAAAATCATTGGGTATTACAACCTCAGAACGGCATCCTGTGGCAACGGACATTTTTCTCATGGCTGGACAAATGGCTGAAATAAACCGTACTTTTACAATAAAATAATTTACACAACGAAGGACTTTACACGTAATATGTAAAGTCTTTTGTATTTTACAGCAAATGAAAACCCCGGAATATACATATGAACTAGCATCTTGATAACGATGTTTTAGTAAGAATATCCCGTCATATTAAATATATTGATGAGCAGAGTTTATATTTAGGGTATATATCCCAAGTATAAATCATAATGATTTCTTTATTAATTGATCGTTACAAACACTCTAATTGGTAGGCAAGAAATGATTAGTAAATGCGTAGCCGGAATAGAAAGAAAGCTAACAACGGGCAAGAAAAAAACATTGCTCGGGCGTTTACATCCTGCATTTCCACCTCTGATGATTCAGACTCTCAATAATAGATGCATCAATAGGGCAAATTTCTTACTAAAATATTGTAGTTTTGTCATATATTAAACTTTTTATTGGACTGAGATGCAACAAAAACCACCAAACATGCATCTTGAAAAAAGGATATGAAATCAAAGGCTGCTACAACAGACGAACAACAGTTAATTGCAGGATGCAAGGAAGGCAAACCATGGGCTCAAAAACAAGTATTTGAGTTATATGCATCTGCCATGTTGAGCGTGTGCGCACGGTACGTAAACGAACGGGAAACAGCTCGCGATTTATTGCAGGATGGATTCATAAAGGTTTTTATCAAAATAGATTCATATTCGGGAAGCGGTGCATTCGCCGGCTGGATTCGCCGGATTTTCGTCACAACAGCTCTTGAACATCTCCGGCAGAATGACGCACTAAAGCAGAGTACAAGTATTGAAGAATACGATAATTATCTCGAAAATAATGATGAAAGTCTATTGGCCAAAATTTCGGCTGACGACCTGATGTCCCTCATATCTCAGCTATCAGATGGTTATCGAACCGTTTTTAACCTTTATGTCATAGAAGGATATTCGCATGCAGAAATTGCAGAAATACTGAATATAAGTGAAGGCACCTCACGATCGCAATTCATGCGGGCTCGAAAAATTCTTCAACAAAATATCCAATCATTAAACAACTCAGCATATGCAAAACAACATAAATAATAACAGAGATGCTTTTAGCGAGTCCATCCGACAAAAACTGGAGGACCACCGGTTGCCGGTAGATGCCGATTGCTGGAATGAAATAGAAACACGCTTGAGACCCAAAAAGAAAAGAAGAGTGATTCCTTTCTGGTTTTGGCTTACGGGTGAAGCTGCTGTAGCTGTTTTAGCATTGATGTTCACACTTCAGCCTTCATTCGAACCATCAACCGATAGCAGTAAATCTGAAAACCATATTAAAGAAGAACTAAAACAAACTAAACAATTTGCACAACAGCAAACAACCAGTATTCATACCAATAAAATAATCGCAAGAACAAAGACTATAACAAACATTCAATCAGAGCAAATAATAGTAAGACAACCGATAACATCCACTCAAAAAGTAGTCTTACCTTCCGAAAACGATCAGGTTTTGACTGTCTTATTAAACAACGACACAATTCAAAACAAGATGATTTCCGGAATCGAAAACAAGAACAATCGAGAACAGGAAGAAACAATAACTGAGACAAAAACTGCAGAGAATGATTCAAGCCTTTCAACAAAAGCGACTAAAATTATTCCTTATAGCTTGGCAGACGCAACCATCAAAGAGCCTGAAAGTAAACGAAAAAACAAACACAACTGGCTATTGGCTGCCACAGTAGGAACAAATGGAAGTACTATGATGAATACCGGCGGGAATGAAAACCTATATAGTGTCAGTAAGGACAATAACAGTTTATCCACCTCAAACATGAGCTCAAGCTATGCCAACGTTTTGAGTTCAGCGAAGTATGACAAACAAAATTATTTACCTCCAATCTCATTTGGATTAATAATAAGAAAGAACCTGAATAAAACCATAAGCATTGAAACGGGATTAGTATACACTTATTTATCATCCACATTCGAAAACGAAGGTGTTCTACATTATAATGCTAAACTAAGACTCGATTACCTGGGAGTTCCGGTTAACTTCGTGGGAAAACTATGGAGTAAGTATAACTGGGAAATATACCTTTTGGGCGGAGTCATGGTCGAGAAAGGGCTAAGATCGACCTACACGGAAGAAGAGCACTTAAGTAATCAGACAAACAGTACTAAATCAACCAGTAGTATTGACGGACTTCAATGGTCGATAAACGGAGCAGTAGGTATGGCATATAAATTAGAGCGAAATTGGAGCATTTATTTTGAACCGAAAATATCTTATTTCTTCGATAACAATCAGCCAGTGAGTGCACGCACAGATCATCCTACAACAATCGGCTTAAGCGCCGGCATCAGATATCAATTTAAATAAAAGCATCAGAATTTACACTCAGTTCTTCCTCATAAGATCGAAGGAACTAATAATTACCAAGATCCGAATCTATAAAGATTGCATTATAACCGCGTACAACAAAAAAAGCAGGAAAGTAACTAATCACTTTCCTGTTTTCTTATCACATGAATTCAATTCAAAGAGCATTATCCGTAGATAACTTTACCGTTTTCGTCTTTAAATTCATCAAAACTTTTATTATATTGTTCCATAGCACGGTAACTCATGGACATGCTGGAGAAACCACCATCGTGATATAAGTTCTGCATAGTTACCTTACGTGTGAGATTGCTAAACATAACAACACAATAATCGGCACAGTCAGCAGCTGTTGCATTGCCCAGAGGAGACATACGTTCAGAGAAATCGAGCAAGCCATCCATTCCTTTCACACCACTACCAGCAGTCGTTACAGTTGGCGATTGAGAAATTGTATTTACACGCACATTATGTTCGCGGCCATAAATATAACCGAAACTACGAGCAATTGATTCCAGCATTGATTTGGCATCAGCCATATCGTTATAGCCAAAAACAGTACGCTGAGCAGCCATATAACTAAGTGCGACTACAGAGCCCCATTCATTAATGGCATCCATTTTTTTTGCCACCTGAAGCATTTTATGAAACGAGATAGCAGAAATATCCAGTGTTGTATTCAGCATGCCATAATCCAAGTCGTCGTAAAGTCTTTTCTTTCTTACATTTGGCGACATACCTATCGAATGAAGAACAAAATCGATTTTACCACCCAACTCTTCCACCGATTGTGAGAAAACCTGTTCCAAATCTTCCACACTGGTTGCATCAGCCGGAATCAGTTTAGCATTAAGCTTTTTAGCTAACTCATCGGTTGTTCCCATACGCACGGCCAATGGAGTATTCGACAAAGTGATGATTGCACCTTCTTCTACGGCACGTTCAGCAACTTTCCATGCGATGGACATTTCGTTCAACGCTCCAAATACAATACCTCTTTTACCTTTTAATAAATTATTACCCATGTTGTTTTGTTAATAGTTTTGTTGTAAAACACCCTCAAACAAGAAATGTTCTAATCAATAACCTGAATTTCGGCACAAAGATACATAAAATGTGCAAGAAATAAAAGCAGATTGGTATACCAATTAAAGTCGGTTTTATTAATCAATTTATATATAAGTAATAGGAATTAAATAATGTCCTATTTTTCAG
>JAATGT010000042.1 GCA_015654525.1 Bacteroidales bacterium | reverse complement strand
GGCACAAGTTGGGTAACGGTAGGCACTGCCGGCTTTTAGGTGGGTGCGGTAAATTACACTTGCCTTGCCTTTGACGGTAGCGGCACTCCTTATGTGGCTTACACCGATGCTGTCAACAGCGGCAAGGCTACCGTGAAGAAGTATAACGGCACCAGTTGGGAAACGGTGGGCACGGCCGGCTTTTCGGTCGACGGGGCCGGTTATACCTCCCTTGCCCTTGACGGGAGCGGCACCCCTTATGTGGCTTATACTGATGGTGGCAACAGCAACAAGGCTACCGTGATGAAGTATAACGGCACCAGTTGGGAAACGGTAAGTTCGGCCGGCTTTTCAGCCGACGGGGCAGCTTACACCTCCCTTGCTCTTGACGGCAGCGGCACCCCTTATGTGGCTTATAGTGATTATGGCAACGACGGTAAGGCTACTGTGATGAAATTTTCAGCCCCACCAGCTCCCACTGTAAGCTCTATTTCGCTCACCAGTGGTAGCACCGCGGGCGGCACTTCGGTAACCATTACCGGAACCGACTTTAGCGGTGCAACGTCCGTGATGTTCGGCTCGGTGGCAGCAAGCAGTTTTACGGTTAATTCGGCTACCTCTATCACTGCGATTACGCCTGCAGGCAGCGCTGGAGCGGTTGATATTACGGTAACTACGGCAGGCGGCACCAGCGCAACCAGCAGCGCCGATCAATTTACCTATGCAGTACCGGCGGCACCCAGTGGGTTGAGTTATACTACTCCGGTAGTTTGCGTTAAGGGTTCATCGCTTGCAGCATCGTTAAGCCCTGCTGTTACGGGAGAGGTCACCAGTTATACGGTGAGTCCGGCGCTTCCTGCCGGTTTAAGCCTGAATGCCGCTACCGGCATGATCAGCGGCACACCTACAGCAGTAAGTGCTGCTGCCGATTATACTGTGACGGCCACCAATAGTGGAGGCAGTACTACAGCCGTGATTAATATTACGGTGAATGATATTGCTCCCGCGATAAGCTATAGTACTTCGATAGTTGGAACTATAGGTAATGCTATCAGTGTGTTAAGCCCAACCGGTACCGGTGGTGCGGTGGTCAGTTACAGCATAAACCCGGCTTTGCCTGCCGGCTTAGGTATAGATAGCGCTACCGGCATGATCAGCGGTAGGCCTACGGCTGTAAGCGCTGCTACCAATTATACGATAACGGCAAGCAATAGCGGAGGTAGTACCACCGCTGTGGTCAATATAACAGTGAATGATATTGCTCCGTTCATCAGCTACAGCACTCCTGTTACCTTTAATGTAGGTACTGCTAAATCGGTAAGTCCGACCAGTACCGGAGGTACGGTGATCAGTTACAGCATAAGCCCGGCTTTGCATGCCGGCTTAAGTATAAATAGCACTACCGGTATTATCAGTGGCACGCCTACAATGATAACTGCATCCGCGATGTATGCTGTCACTGCCACGAATAGTGGTGGCAGTGCAACTGTGATAAACAGTATTACAGTAAATGACGCGCTTCCGGTCATCAGCTATAGTTCTCCTGTTGTTTATTTAACAACGAAGAGTATTCAGGCTCTATCACCCACGGTAACAGGAGGAGCGGTAGAGAGCTACAGTGTCAGTCCGGTGCTTCCTGCCGGTTTGAGCCTAAGTACTACTACAGGTATTATCAGTGGTATTCCTACGGCAATAAGTGCTGCTAAAGATTATACAATTACTGCAACCAATGGAGGAGGCAGCACTACAGCGGTAGTTACTATTACGGTAAATGACGGCAGTGTGATTTCTATTGATTTGGCAACACCATCCACCACTCCGATAGTTGGCTGTGAAAATAATAATTTGTCATTAGCGTTTACACTCACCAATGGTGCTCCTACGCAGTATAAAATTACGTATAGTGCTGCAGCAGTTGCAGCCGGTATGCAGAATGTAAGCTATACTTCATTATCCACATCATCCAACGGTGATGTTCCTATTGCGATTCCGAAGGGTGCCCTGTTTGGAACCTATTCAGGCGTCTTGCAGTTGAAGAATGATGCCGGGGTTGAAAGTGTGCCTTATAGCTTTACGTTTACGGTAAATGTTTCCCCGGATTATATAATACCTAAGTTCGACGATGTGGTTTTGTGCGATAACAGCAGCCATCTTTTTACAGCTTATCAGTGGTATAAAAACGAAGAAGCAATTAGTGGTGCAACCAAGCAATTTTATAATGATCCTAATGGTTTGGTAGGTTCTTATTCATTGAAAGTAACCACGGTTGATGGTCAGGTCTTGTATTCATGCGATAAATACCTGAATATACCATTAGCTCAGAAGGTAACAGCCTATCCAAGTAAAATTGTAGGAAATCAGGTTCTGACAGTAAAAGTAACGGGAATGATGGATGAAGACCTGGAAGGGGCCACTTTGTCGGTGTACACGATGCAGGGAGTTCGTGTTTATCGTTCTACAGAAGTTAAGGTGTCAAACTCAGTCACATTACCTTCTATTGACGGCATGTACCTGGGACGGGTAATTACCTCTACCGGGAAAGAGTTTCAATTTAAAGTAATTGTAGCAAAATAAAGAGCAGCTAACTTTCCCAAAGTTTTAAACTTTGGGAAAGTTTAATTTAATAGTATCTTCTTACAAAAAATAATGAGAAATGAAAAAACAAATAATATTCGGGTTCGGTCTGCTTCTTTGTACAGCTATGCAGATGGAGGCCCAAAAATCGGTAGCGGACCAATATCTTCACTTTAGTGTGGGTGTGGGAGATCATAACCTTTCCTATAACTTACAAAACGGTGATCATAGCGGACGTGCAGGTTACAGCCTGAATGCTGCTTACAGTTATTTCTTTACTCCTCAATGGGGTGTGCAGGCAGGAGTGGGTATCCAGTCCTTCGGAGCTCTTTCCACGCTCAACTTTCAGTCTGCCGAACCTGCTACGGATGCCGATGGTGATAGTTACGTGTTTCGGGATGCTTATAAAAACTGGCAGGAACGACAACGTGTTCTGCTGTTTGAGATACCGATTGAAGCACAATTTCGTCACCCGTTGAATAAGAAGGTTCAATTACAGGCTTCGTTGGGAGGCAAGGTGTCTTTTCCGTTGCAAACAAGCTATAAGACCGTCGGTGGTGAAATGGTAACAACAGGCTATTATAGTCAGTGGGATGCTGAGCTGAGCGATTTACCCCAACATGGTTTTAGTACTTACACAGGTAGTTACAACGGTCATTTATCGTTGCGTCCGGCTTATATGGCTATTGCCGATTTGGGAGGACTTTATAAACTGTCAGATAAGTTAGATCTGTATGTAGGAGCTTATTTTAATTATGGGCTAAACAATATCAAAAAAACTTCTGCCAAACTTATTTATCAATCTGATGGTGTGTACAATGGTATGTTGGCAAGTACTCAAACTACCAAGCTAACTCCTGTATCGGTAGGTATTAAAGTAGGGGTATATTTCCGTTTAGCGAAAAAAACGAAAGTAACTATTACCGATAAACTTCCGACGGGTACCCGACCAACAGAACCTGCTCAGTAAGCAGAAACGGTAATGCTGCCGCAAAAGTAGATGCCGGGGTGGTTGTAGAATAACCAGTCGTCAAAGACTCTATTTCTATTGAAGAAGAAAAAAATAGTAGAACAACCCTTAGATCCTGTATCTACATTCATCATCCATTAAAAAATTTGGAGATAATAACCTGAGTTAGGGATAATTCCTGGCTCATTCCTGAATTATGTGATTGAATATTAAGGTTCTATGCGCCTAATTTAGGACTCGCTTAGAAACAATTATATCAATGCACTTCATGTTTAAACAAGAATTTGAATCCCGTAGGGATTAACTACACATAACCCCCAGTTCAACTGGGGGAATGAAGAAAAAAGAGAGAACAGAACCCCGTAGTGGGTTCAACAACAAATAATTATTATGTTCAACCCACTACGGGGTTGTATTTCTGAGGATAGTTCCATCCCCCCAGTGAACGAAGTGAAACTGGGGGTTATCTACGGGATTTATCTTTTGATAAGGTGAAATAAAGGATAATCGTATAAAGTTTTATCTATAAACTTACCGGATTACAGTGGTTTACTCCGGAATATGCTAATCGGATTCATAAAAAAAACATTAGCCCTTGCCGGGCAAGGGCTAATGTGTATAATGGTTTGTGCATCAAGATTCTTTTTGCATTTTTACTTCCAATAAATCGCTCTGATCAGCGAGTACGATGAAAGTAAGTGTTTGCGAAATGTAACCAAGCTTGCTTACAGTGACCGTGTATTTGCCTTCGTCGATAGACTTAATGTTTAGTCCACCACCGGTAGCAGTGGGCTTGTTGAGAATTTCCTCCTTGTCGAGGGTAAATATCACTTTCGCATTGCCAATACCAGTACCCGTTTGGGCATCAGTAACTTGTACACGAGCCAACAAGGAGCGGGTATAAGTCTCAATCTGCCGGTTTTTTTCATACTCCTGAAACAACACTGTATTAGAAAACCGGATAGTGCCCATCACTAAATCAATTTGCGACACAATTTCCATTGCCTCGGCTACTTCATCGTCCAGCTGTTCGGTAATGGCTTTCTGACTTCTTATACCCTCTTTCGGAATACCAATAGAACCTCCAAAGTCATCAATTGACGATCTGAAATCGGTGATTTTCTGGGCTGTGATACCATAAACTACCATTTCTGTAGCATACTTCAACACATTGTTATAAACAACTTCCAATATAACATTCAATTCGGCATCACCCATGGGTTTCAAATCGGTTGCAGAATAATTAATATCAGCAGCAAGCGTTTTATTTCCTGTAGCATGAGCCAAACCTTTAAGTCCCGAAATGATTTCGGAGGCTTGCTGTATGCTTAAAATCTTGTACTCCTTTTTTTGGTTTGTAGCCCCCGTGGTAGTAGTGGCTTTTTGCGAAATACGCAGTCCATCAATCAACACAATTTTTGCATCAAGATTTTCAAAAAGCACATTGAGTGCTACCAAAAAGCTGAGTGCATCTTTATTTTTCTTTTTATAAGCTGAAAGACGTTTAAACATCTCCAGCGCTTTATCATTTTTTTTATTCATAACTTAAATTATTTTTTCATACAAAAGAGGCTGCTACCCGGGTATTTTTTTAGTTAAGTAGTTTCCAATATTTAATGATATGTTTCTATCGCATAGCACACATAGAAATAATGGGGAAGAAAAGACTTAGGTCACATAGTAAAAGTATCTGACGATACTTTTGCTTAGTCTGAAATTATCCCGGTACTCGGGATAAACTATGTGTTCTTAGTCTTATATCTTCTATTTAAAACTAGTGTGAACTATTGTGGTAAAAAACATATCAATAATAATTATCATTCACTTATATCCCATAGCAGCTGGCACAATCTGTATTTTGTTCGAAAAATAATATGACTATCCTTCATTTTATCGAATCAAAAAATGGTATCACATCAGGATCACAAAAGATAATACCTGACGATATCATTGCGGCTAAAAACGGATATTCATAAAAAACTGACTATAGTTGAAACAAAAGCCTAAGCAAACGGATGACCATCTGTTTCCAGAATGACTAAGCGCCTGCTTATACCGTTTTACAACTAATGTATATAAGTAATGCGAATCAGAAGTTATAGACATACATATTCTATTTATAGAGAGTTATTTCCCGTAGGGAATACATATCAATAGAAAATGAAAACAGATACAACCAATTCCCCGTAGGGGATAAATAAGGTAAAATATGAATGTTCCCGATAGATCGGGACAAGCTCTACGGACAATAAAGACACATATCTGTTTATTCTATGGATATAAGTAATAGGAATTAAATAATGTCCTATTTTTCAG
>JAATGT010000318.1 GCA_015654525.1 Bacteroidales bacterium | reverse complement strand
TAATACAATGTCTGACATAAAAACAATCCTGATTACCGGAGCAGGTTCCGGATTCGGAGAAGGAGCTGCCATCGGTTTAGCACAATTAGGTCATAAAGTAATCGCGGGTGTGCAAATATCTTCGCAGGTTACTGCGCTGCGCAACAAAGCTGCGGAAATGAGTTTGGAAAATAACCTGCTCGTCCAAAAGCTCGATGTTCTGGACAAATTCGATGTAGAAAATATTGTGAAGCAGGATATCGATATTTTGTTCAGCAATGCAGGTATCGGCGAAGGCGGTCCGGTATTCGAAATACCGCTTGACATTATTCGCGGTAATTTTGAAACCAATGTATTTGCGCCTTTGGAACTCGCACAGCAGTTTGTCGCTAAATGGATTCATGCGAATAAAAAAGGGAAAATAGTATTTACTTCTTCCATGGCAGGAATATTTACGCCTCCCGGATACGGCACTTATGCATCTACCAAACACGCATTGGAAGCGATTGCAGAATCATTATCGGAAGAACTGAAACCGTACAACATTCAGGTACAGACCATCAATCCCTGACCTTATCTTACGGGCTTCAATGAAATGGCTGCCGAAAATGCGTTTCGCTGGTTGGACGACACTAAAAATATTACCAAAAGAGCTGATTTGAAAGCTAAATACGATGCTATGTTGGGCACTCCTGAAGGGACGCTAAACCCGAAAGAAATGATTGATGCAATCATTAAAATTGTTCCTTCTGAAACCGGTAAGTTCCGCAACGTTGTTCCCCAATTTGTGGAAGACATGTTAAAACAGCTTCAAACAAAAGCCTGGGAAAATATTATTTAGTGTAAAAACCGATGAAATTGACCCCCTAATACCAAAATTAAATTGACCCCCTAAAAAACGCTTTCGAAGAAGCGTTTTTTAGTATCGCAATGTGGCCTAAAGATTATCCAAGGAACATGTTGTATTTGTAGTGCAAAGTTACTAAATCTAAGTCAGCTCCATTAGGGCTGTATTCTCTTTTTCTTCCTCAGAGATTCACCATATAGTTCGATACGTATCGCTTGGTGTACGATTCTATCCAAAATCGCATCCGCTACGGTTTTCTCGCCAATGATATCGTGCCATTTTGCCACGGGTAATTGAGTGGACTTACACAGTTTGTGAGATACTACCCCAAAAAAACAAAAGGGAATTCGTTTCCGAAGTGGACAACTATACGTTATTTTGCTGTATTGTCCATTTATGCCACCAAAACCAACGTTTTGCAGTTTTCATTTTCATTCCGATATTTTTGTTTTCAAAACATCTCTACAACTTAACCAAACCAGGAATAAACCAACATAGTATACAAAACTGCATATTAATCAATTTAACTAATATGCAGTTTTAGAACAGCAACTATGGGTAATAAGATAAGAAGTTCTTAATAGTTTAGTTTATCAATTGCATAAGCTACTGAGGCTCCTTCTAATTGAAGACCTTTATGGGCGGTTGCGGTATTGGCATTAATGTTATATACATACAGATTATCGTCATCATCTTGTTTAAATATAGCATGCACTGTCACTTTATCAGCTTCAACGTACACAGATAATAAGTCCAATGAAGGCATCTTGAAAGAAGACAGACCGGTTACTTTGGTGGCGGTTTGTGCAGCAACATCAAGTATGTACATATTTACTTTACCTGTATACAGATTTACGTTCGTTTTAGTGACACCCACTTCATCCGTGAGTTCAGCGAGAAATTTATTATTTCCGATATATTGTGTTTTAATAATCTTGTATCCGCCTGTTGTTGTTTGTACATCAAAAAAATAGCTGTTATCAATTTCATCTCTGCCGTTTTTAATTCTTATAGCCCCTGATTTCTTGGAACTGGGCAGCGCATTAGAAAAACCATACAGGTCACCATTTTCTACAGCAAACATACCTTCATGACCAAAGTCCCCTATATAGCTGCTTTGATTACCGCGAATCACCTTATTCAACGTCATAGCAGGATAATCAAATATGGCAACCCAAACACTGTCCGGAAATTGAGTTTTTGATCCTATGGCCGGTGTGCAGTAATAAGGGGCATATACTTTTGAACCTATTTTTGTATAACTTGAAAAATTTGCGACCTCCCCGTTACCTGCCAGTGTAACCCCGTTTATAGAGGCACTCCCTATGATTCGAGGATTTATGGCGCTAATCATGGTAAACGTGCTGACGGGAGCCGCCTTTGTAAGCCCCGGATAACATAGAAGCATTGTGCTATCACCTAATGTTGCCCATGAAAATGCCGTAACCGCATTGATCTTTGTACCTGCAGTAATAGTACTTCCGCTCGAATCCAGGGTATAAGGTGTGACCGGACCTTGACCAGTGAAGCCGAATTCAACGCCAAACAAAGTATTTTGCAGGTTAAGAAAAGTAATCGCATCTGTTTCTGTACCGTTTCCTATAAAAGAAAGGCTGCCGCCCGTAACCGAATCAGCTGTCACCATATAAGTAGCTTTAGAACTTCCGCCTGCTATAGCCACAATGACATATTTCGATTTCGCTTCCGGCGTGACGGATGAAGTGTCAGGCTTGTCAGGAGTGTCATGGTCTTTGCTGCAGGAATAGAACATTAATGCCGATAATGCTATAGCCGCTGATAAAAAAATGTTTCTTTTCATTGATATTTATTTATTGATTACTTAAAGTGTTTAAAATTATTTATGCGAGATGGAG
>JAATGT010000242.1 GCA_015654525.1 Bacteroidales bacterium | reverse complement strand
TGGTAACCATACTGAATCATCTGAAGTGGATGCTTCATTCAATCGGGTTTTCGGAAGAGCAGCTCAATTTTTAGCTTAGTTGTTTTATTTCTTTTGTACTATAAATAGTTCCGGTATAATATTTACCGGAACTATTTCTTTTTAATCTAACCACGTATAAATTTTTTAGGTTATATTTGCAAGCGCTTACCATTATCGGATTTTCACACAAACGCTCTATTACCTTAATAAACATGGACTATTTTCTTATCATATTGGCAGGTTGTTTCTTAATTGCCGGATTGGTTGGATCTGTCGTTTCGAAGCTACCCGGAATACCACTCAGTTACCTTGGAATAATCATACTTCACTATAGTTCTATAGCTGAATTCTCAGTACATTTTTTTATTCGTTGGGGAGTCATTATTATTGCCATTCAGGGTTTAAGTTATCTGATACCCGAATGGGGAAAAAGGAAGTTTGGAGGAAGTAAAAAAGGGGTTTGGGGTAGTTTAATTGGAATGTTTGCCGGGATGTATTTCGGAGTCTGGGGGATAGTTGCCGGAGCCCTTGTAGGCGCTTTCGTTGGTGAACTTTTTAGCGGGAAAGAGAGTTACAAAGCTATTCGCAAAACAATCAGTTTTTTTTCATTCTTCATGATGGGAACAATTTTCCAACTCATTGTAGGAGGTGTTTTACTATACCATTATTTGAACGATATTATCTACATTTTATAAAACAAAGCTATCCGAAAGGGGTAGCTTTCGGATAGCCTTGTTAATTGGATTATATTTTTCAGACTATTTTTTCAATAACTTCTTCCAACGAAGCTAAACCCTGCTCGCCGGTTTTCATATTTTTTAGCATCACCTTGCCATCATTCATTTCAGTTTCACCTACAATGGCTACAAAAGGTATTTTCTTATTGTCGGCATAACTCATTTTCTTTTTCATCTTGGCCGGCTCGGGGTAAATCTCGGCATTAATTCCTTTAGCCCGTAGAGCTCCCAACCAGGGCAAGCTGTACATTAATTCTTTATCTCCAAAGCTTACAAACAAAATTTGCGTTTGCTCCACCGAAGTTTCAGGATATAAGTTCAATTGATTCAACACATCATAAATACGATCGGCACCAAACGATATGCCCACACCCGATACACCTTCCATGCCGAAAACACCGGTCAGGTTGTCGTAACGCCCGCCACCGGTAATACTGCCCATTTCCACATCCAATGCCTTTACTTCGAAAATAGCTCCGGTATAGTAGTTTAGTCCACGTGCTAAAGTCAAGTCAAGCTCTATTTGAGTCTGGACTTTCATCATTTCGCAGAGTCCAAAAATAGTTTCAAGTTCCGCAACACCTTTCAATCCAACTTCCGAGGTCGACAATACAGTTTTTAATTGCTTCAGTTTTTCCGCATTACTACCACTGAGTTTTAGTATTGGCTGCAGTTTGGCAATAGCCTCGTTCGAAATACCTTTTGAAGCTATTTCTTCATTCACTTTCTCCAACCCGATCTTGTCCATTTTATCAATGGCAACCGTGATATCAGTTATTTTTTCGGCTTCGCCAATAATCTCAGCAATACCTGAAAGTATCTTGCGGTTATTTATCTTGATACAAACATTGATTTTCAGCCGGCGATACACCTCATCAACGATCTGAATCAGTTCCAATTCGTTGAGTAACGAGTCACTCCCCACCACATCTACATCACACTGATAAAACTCACGATAGCGTCCTTTTTGCGGACGATCAGCACGCCAAACCGGTTGAATCTGATACCGTTTGAATGGAAACGATATTTCATTCTGATGTTGAACCACAAAACGGGCAAAAGGCACGGTCAAATCATATCGTAAACCTTTCTCCGAAATCTTATTAGTCAGTTTCACACTGTTTCGCCCAAGTAATTCTTCGTCGGACAAGCCATTCAGATAATCTCCTGAGTTCAGAATTTTAAACAACAGTTTATCACCCTCTTCACCATATTTCCCCATCAGAGTCGACAGGTTTTCCATAGCAGGAGTCTCAATCTGCTGAAATCCGTAAAGACGAAAGACATCTTTAATCGTATTGAATATATAATTGCGATTAGCCATTTCGATTGGCGTAAAATCGCGCGTTCCTTTGGGAATAGAGGGTTTTTGCATAATAACTTAATATAAAATGTACTGATATACTAACGTGCTATTTTTTTCAATATTAATCGGGTGGCTCCGGTATTGCTTTTTACATATTCACCGGCCATCTTCCCGGCGGGAGTATCTTTTAAAAGCTTATCCAACTGTGTCTCGAATAACGCATAATTGGAAATAGAAAATGCTCCTCCAACAGCAATCAACTTACGAGCTTCGCGGAACCGATGATAATTCGGTCCAAACACAACCGGAACGCTCCACACGGCTGCTTCAAGCGTATTGTGAATCCCAACCCCAAAACCGCCACCAATATAAGCCACATTGGCATAACGATAAATGGACGAAAGAATACCGATAGTATCAACTACCAGACAACTAGCTTCGGTCAAATCAGCATGATCGGCTTCCGAATACCGAACAAACCGACCATCGAGCAGTTTAGATATTTCAAGTATATGTGCTTCATGAATTTCATGCGGAACCAGAATAAGCTTTACACCGGGATGCAGGTTCAGATAGCGAACCAGCATCTCCTCATCTTTAGGCCAGGTACTTCCGGCCACAATCACCTGCTTACCATGTACAAACGACTCAATCAACGGCAGCTTTTTCGCTTGGCAACAAAGGTCATAAACACGATCAAAACGAGTGTCACCAGCCACCGATACTTTCGAAAGACCATGTTTAGCCAACAACTCTAACGAACTTTGATCCTGCACAAAAATGTGTCTGAAGGATTTCAGAAGATTGAGATACCAACCACCGTACCATTTGAAGAATATTTGTGTTGGTCGAAAAATAGCCGAGATAGAATACACAGGCACTTTGGCCGATTGCAAAGCCATCAGATAATTAGGCCAAAACTCATATTTTATAAAAATGGCTTTGGATGGCTTTACCAACTTCACAAAACTACTGGCTGCATACGGCGTATCCAAAGGAAGATACGACACAATATCAGCTCCAGCATAATCTTTTCGTACTTCATAACCCGAAGGAGAGAAAAAAGTCAACAGAATTTTAGTACCCGGTTTTTCTTTTTTCAGCTGTTCAATGACCGGACGTCCTTGCTCAAACTCTCCCAACGAAGCAGCATGAAACCAGACATAACGCGAGCCCGGCACTATTTTTTCTTTCAAAAGAGCAAGAGCCTGATATTGCCCGTTACGAAGCAAACGCGCTTTGCTGTTGAAAAGTGACGCAATAGAAATTGCTATTCCGTAAAAATAAATGCCTATGGAGTATATAAATTTCATTATTCCGAATCCCCGGAAGAGGATTTAATTACCAGATCTATTATAATCTTACAAACATTGCTGTTCTTATTCCTTGCCAACGCTCTTTTTATAGATTTGAGGCAAAAGAAAAGGCATTCCAAATGGTTTTGAAACGCCTTTTTAAGGTTTTAAAGTCAGAATTATTTTCTGATACCCAACTCTTTAATGATTGCACGGTAACGTGTAATATCAACATCTTTCAAATAATTGAGCAGACGACGACGTTTACCTACCAAAATTACAAGAGCGCGTTCTGTACTATAATCTTTTTTGTTTGACTTTAAATGGTCAGTCAAATGGTTAATACGGTACGAAAACAATGCTATCTGACCTTCAGATGAACCAGTATCAGTGTTAGACTTTCCGTATTGACCGAAGATTTCTTGCTTTTTCTCAGCTGTTAAATACATGATAATTTATTAAAAATAAATGTTTTAAAATACAAACTTAGCAATGCACACATCGCAAAACTACATATTTGATTTTGAGCTTGCAAAGATAAGTTTTTAATCTTGAATAACAAAACCTACAACTTGCTTTTCTTGAAAAAACATCACGCAATGAACCATCAGCCCATTTCATTGGGAATTTTTTAAAATAATATTTACAGAGAATCGTGACCAAAACACCAACAAATGAACCTACAAGAACATCAACCGCAAAATGCTGCGACAAATAAATTCGGGAATAGCCAACCAATAAAGCCAAAATAAAATACAGAAAATGCAAGGTTGTTTTTTTAGTATAAAACACTAATGCTAGAAAGAATGCAAATGCAGTAATAGTATGACCTGAAGGAAAGCTGTGAGCTAAATGTAAATGTTCGCCTACAACCTGATGTAATTGAATATTCGGAAAATGCTCTTTAAAGTAAAGGATTGGCCGTGGCTCATTCCAGGTCTTTTTTATAATTATTGAAACCAATCCGGTTGCAAGCTGTGAAACAAGCACAAAAAGGGCCATTCTATAGTTATAGAAAAGCAATCCGGCAATCACAAGATATGGAACCCAATCGCCCACATACGTGTAATACCGAAAAAACACATCACCGACAGGCGTGTAAAACGATGTTAACCACAAATGCAAGTCAGCTTTTGAATTGCATAAAATCAGCACTACAAATGTGAGCACAAACAACAAGTATGGGATGTAAAAAAAAATGTATTTTTTCATTATCATATAATCACATTAATTCATTAACGAATTCCTCTCAAAATCTCCCTTTTCCCAGGAGGTCCGGCTAAACGCTCCATAGTAAATCCAGCAGTTTGCATAGACCGGCGAACGGCACCTTTGGCACAATAGGTTGTAAGAATTGCACCATCGTTACAATGTTCAAAAATAAGTTCGAATCGTTCCTGCGTCCACATTTCCGGTTGTTTTTCGGGCGAGAAGGCATCGAAAAACACCACATCAAATTTTTTCTCAGGAGTATATTGAGTAAAATCAGTTTCTACTTTTTCTAAACTAAAGAATGGAGTAACTTGCACCTTTTTGTTCCATGCAGAAAGATGTATTAGCTCGAAATAGCTCTTTTTCTCAGCCGAAAGTTCTTCGGGATAATTCAATCGTAAAGCCTTTTCCAGTTCCACAGGATATTTTTCAAGCGAAACATATTGAATTTGTTTGCCGCTCCTCTCCGCTTCCATCATGGTCAGAAAAGCATTCAAGCCTGTACCAAAACCAACTTCTAACACATTGATTTCAGATTTGTGACATCGTTGCAAACCAGCTTCAATAAAAATATGTCGCGATTCCTGTATCGCACCATGTGATGAATGGTAGCATTCATCAATTTCAGGCACATATAAACTACTCGAACCATCTTCGGTCAAAATCAATTCAGATTTCATATTGCAAAAGTACTGAAAATCATAAAACAAAACAACCGCTACAAAATATGCAGCGGCTGTCTGGTTTATCAACTATCAATTGTAAATTATCAACTAATTAGTAGTTTGTCTTCTCTACTTCAAAATAAGCCTGTGTATGTGCACAGGTAGGACAAGCTTTTGGAGCCTCTTTACCAATGTGAATATGACCACACTCACGACATTGCCAAACTGTTTCTTCTTCGCGGGAGAAAACGGTTCCGGTCTCTACACGAAGCTGTAATTTGCGGTAACGTTTTTCATGCTGAGCCTCTACAGCTGCAATTTTACGCCACGTAGCAGCAATATTGGCAAAACCTTCAGCTTCGGCTACATCTGCAAAATGAGGATATAGATCCGTCCATTCTTCATTTTCTCCATTCGCTGCTTCCTTTAGATTTTCAGCTGTAGTTGAGATTACGCCGGCAGGATAAGATGCAGTAATTTCCACAGCACCACCTTCCAGATAGCTAAAAAATTTCTTTGCATGTTGTTTTTCCTGATCTGCTGTTTCCAAAAAAATAGCAGCAATTTGTTCAAAGCCCTCTGTTTTTGCAACTTTAGCAAAATACGTGTAACGCATACGAGCCTGACTTTCGCCGGCAAATGATTTAAGCAAGTTTTTTTCTGTTTCTGTACCTTTAATACTTTTCATAATGTTGATATTTATTGATGATTAGTTATTTCATAAATTCAATTGTGCCGAACAAAGATAAGAAAAATAGGTTACAAAATAAGAATGATTCCAATCTTATTTTGAACAATTTTCAACAAATAATTTTCTTCGAACGGTTCATAGTCCCGATTTTTCTTTTCCGACAGCTGAGACACTCAATAAATCAAATGATTATTTAAAATCCGTATCTTTGTATTCTCAAATGACAAACTTCTTACTAAAATATGATCAGTTACCTCCAAGTAGAAAATCTCACCAAGTCGTTTGGTGACAATCTACTTTTCGAAAATATATCGTTCGGCATCTCTGACAACCAACGTGTAGCCTTAATCGCTAAAAACGGAACTGGCAAAACGACTCTACTCAACATCATTGCCGGCAATGAGGATTATCAGGGCGGAACCATTTCGTTTCGCCGCGATTTACGCGTAGGCTATCTGGATCAAAATCCTGATTTTCCGAAAGAGCTATCGGTGATTGACGCTTGCCTTCGTACCGACAATGAAGCTGTTCGGACTATCGCCGCCTATGAACATTGCATGATGTCCGAAGATCAGGAAGGACTCGACGAAATTCTGGCTAAGATGGATTTGCACAAAGCCTGGGATTATGAAACTCGCATCAAGCAAATTCTGGGCAAACTGAAGATTACCAATTTTGAACAATTAATCAGCGAACTCTCAGGTGGTCAGCTGAAGCGTGTTGCACTGGCTAACGTATTGATTGCCGAGCCGGATTTGCTTATATTGGATGAGCCCACCAACCACCTGGATTTAGAGATGGTAGAATGGCTCGAAGATTTTCTAAAACGCTCCACCATGTCCTTGCTGATGGTGACACACGACCGTTATTTTCTGGATCGGGTATGTACCAGCATTATGGAAATAGACCACCAAGCTCTTTATCAATACAACGGAAATTACTCTTACTATCTGGAAAAAAGGCAGGAACGAATTGAAAACTTCAGTGCCGAGACCGAGCGGACAGTCAATTTATATCGCAAAGAGTTGGACTGGATGCGTCGGCAACCTCAAGCCCGTTCGCACAAATCGAAATCCCGCATCGATCGGTTTAGTGATATTGAAGATCGCGCCAAACAACGCCGCAACAACGATTCGGTACAACTGGACGTAAAGGCAAGCTATCTCGGATCTAAAATTTTTGAAGCAAAATACATTTCGAAAGCCTACGGCGATTTGAAAATTTTAGACAACTATTACTACAACTTTGCCCGCTACGAAAAGATGGGCATTGTAGGCAAAAACGGAACCGGGAAGTCTACTTTTTTAAAAATGCTGCTGGGCGAAGTAAAACCCGACAGCGGATCGTTCGACGTAGGTGAAACGGTAGTATTTGGATATTACAGTCAGGACGGACTAGCTTTTGACGAGCAAATGAAGGTGATTGATGTAGTGCAGGACATTGCTGAAGAAGTAGATCTGGGCAATGGCAAAAAAATGTCGGCTTCACAGTTTCTCCAGCACTTTTTATTTACTCCCGAAACTCAGTATAATTACGTATACAAACTCAGTGGTGGCGAACGCCGCCGACTTTACCTTTGTACCGTGCTAATGCGCAATCCAAATTTCTTAGTATTAGACGAACCAACCAATGACCTAGACATTATGACACTAAATGTATTGGAAGAATACCTTCAGTCATTCAAAGGATGTGTCATCGTGGTAAGTCACGACCGGTATTTCATGGATAAGGTAGTGGACCACTTGTTAGTATTTAAAGGCAATGCCGAGCTGAAAGATTTTCCCGGCAATTATACCGATTACCGCGAATGGAACGAATTAATGGAGGAACAGGAACGCGAAGACAAAAAAAATGAACACAAAAAAGCCTCTCAAAATAAAAATGCTGTTACTGAAACAAAAGTTGAGGTTAAAGCACCCGAGCGAAAAAAATTAAGCTTCAAAGAAAAACAAGAGTTTGAAGCATTGGAAAAAGGAATTCCATTACTTGAATCAGAAAAAACAGACATTGAAAATCAGCTTGCCTCGGGAACACTCAATGGTGATGAAATCATAAAAGCTTCGCAACGCCATGCAGAGCTTAGTGATTTGATTGACGAAAAAACTATGCGATGGCTGGAACTGAGTGAACTTTAATTAAAAAACAGTCTCAGCACTTTACGTGGTCAAAGATACTTATTACCCCTCCAACCACCTTATTTGCGTGGTCGGAGACCTTATTTATTTCTCCAGACACCCTTTTTACGTGGTCCGATTAGCATCTCGTCCCTAACTCTCGTTTTAAAGTCATCGCCTTTTGCCTCTTTTCTTTCAATATACCATATTTATGGTATGCAAAATGCCCTATCCGAGTTATTGTAAAACAATGAAATACTCTGTATCTTTGCATCAGTAAAACAAACAAACTCATTAAAATTTAAAATTATGGCAAAAATAGCAAAACAATTGACCGAATTAGTCGGCAACACGCCACTTTTACAACTAACAAACTACAGTACTCACAGAAACCTTGAGGCAACTGTAATAGCCAAATTGGAATCATTCAACCCGGTAGGTTGTGTAAAAGAGCGTATCGCTTTGGCTATGATTGAAGATGCAGAAGAAAAAGGAATTTTAAAACCCGGTGTGGAAATTATTGAACCTACCAGCGGAAATACCGGCATTGGTCTGGCATTCGTAGCTGCCATTAAAGGATATAAACTTACGCTGACTATGCCCGAAACCATGAGTGTAGAACGTCGCAACTTACTGAAAGCATTTGGCGCCAATATCGTGCTCACCCCCGGTGCAACCGGTATGAAAGGTGCTATTGCCCGTGCGCTGGAACTACAAGCCGAAATTCCCGGTTCATTTATCCCTCAACAATTTGAAAATCCTGCCAATCCAGAAATTCATCGCAAAACAACCGGTGAAGAAATATGGCGCGACACTGATGGGAAAGTAGATATTTTTGTAGCTGGTGTTGGAACCGGTGGAACTGTAAGTGGTGTAGGTCAGGCATTAAAAGCCCACAATCCCAACGTAAAAATAGTTGCCGTGGAACCATCCGACTCTCCTGTACTATCCGGAGGTGCATCCGGTCCTCATAAAATACAGGGTATTGGAGCAGGCTTTATTCCTAAAACTTACAATGCTGCTATCGTTGATGAAATTATTCAGGTTAGCAATGACAATGCTATTCTTACCGCACGCCAGCTAGCTAAAGAAGAAGGTTTGCTAGTCGGAATTTCGTCAGGCGCTGCTGCTTATGCTGCAACTCAATTGGCTCAACGTCTGGAAAACAAAGGCAAAGTAATTGTAACTTTACTTCCAGATACAGGCGAACGCTACCTGTCAACATTACTTTATGCTTTCGAAGAATATCCACTTTAATTAAGAAGTCTGAGAAGAAGAGTTAAGAAAGTAAGCAATTTACTTTCTTAGCCATCTCTCAATATAAAATATAACGAATACATTCATATGGACAAGAATCAAGATAACACATCAACACCAGATGATTATCCTATGCTTTCTTGTCACTTACTCTTAAAAAACATGTCTGAAAATAAATTGAAATTTGAAACGCTGCAGGTGCATGCAGGTCAGGAAGTAGATGGAACAACGCATGCCCGTGCAGTTCCTATTTATCAAACAAGCTCGTATGTGTTCGACGATGCTGCCGACGGTGCAGATCTTTTTGCACTTCGCAAATTTGGTAACATCTACACTCGTTTAATGAACCCCACAACTGACGTGTTTGAAAAACGTATTGCAGCACTTGAAGGTGGAGTAAACGCATTGGCTACATCGTCCGGTCAATCGGCTCAATTTATTGCTCTGAATAATATTGTGCAGGCAGGCGACAATTTTGTTTCAACTTCGCATTTATACGGAGGGACTTACAATCAGTTCAAAAATCAATTTAAACGACTGGGTGTAGACGTACGGTTTACTCCAAGCGACGAACCCAGCGAATTTGAGAAACTGATTGATGAGAACACCAAAGCACTTTACCTGGAAACTATCGGAAATCCAGATTTGAATATTCCCGATTTTGAAGCCATAGCAGCTGTAGCCAACAAACACGGCATTCCGCTTATTGTCGATAATACTTTTGGAGCAGGCGGATACCTTTTCCGTCCGTTAGAGCATGGCGCAACTATTGTTGTGGAAAGTGCTACCAAATGGATTGGCGGCCATGGAACTTCGCTGGGTGGAGTTATCGTGGACAGTGGCAAATTCAATTGGGGCAACGGAAAGTTCCCTGCATTTACTGAACCGACAGATAGTTATCACGGATTAATATTTTGGGATGTGTTTGGTTTCGATGGCCCGTTCGGGAATATTGCGTTCAACACCCGTGCCCGTGTAGAAGGTTTACGCGACTGGGGAAATACTATCAGCCCATTCAATTCCTTCCTGCTGTTGCAAGGATTGGAAACGCTTTCTTTGCGTGTGGAACGTCACGTCGAAAATGCATTGGAACTGGCTGGTTGGTTAGAAAAACACCCTGCCGTGGAATATGTCAACTACCCCGGTTTGAAAAGTAGTCCGTATCATGCTTTAGCCAATAAATACTTGAAAAAAGGCTTTGGTGGTGTACTCTCTTTCAAACTGAAAGGCGATCCTGAAAAGGCTGACAACCTGATCAACAATTTAAAACTGATCAGTCACTTAGCCAATGTAGGTGATGCTAAAACATTGATAATTCATCCGGCAGCCACTACACATGAGCAACTTTCACCCGAAGCTAAAATTTCGTCAGGTGCATTCCCCGGACTGCTTCGCATCTCTGTTGGGATTGAAAATATAGCTGACATCAAAGCTGATATAGAACAAGCCTTCGCAGCTATTTAAACTCTGTAAATTATGAAATTAGTATTTATAAATATGTGTATGTGGTATACCTGTTACAACAATAACCGGTCGGCTCACGATATAGCTATTTGTACCTGATTTTATCAATCAACAAAATAGAGAAACAGCTGACCAGATTTTTGATCAGCTGTTTTTTTGCATAACCTAAGCTTCGGAATTTCTCTTTTCTGATATTAAATCAAAGATTACTTATTTAGTTTTAGTTGTATAGATGAAGTTGTAGTTTGAATATTTGTTTGTACTACCTTTAAAACCTGAGTTCGGGATAAATAAATGAAGAAGCAGAATCAACTTAATAATACACTTTGGTTATCAAATAAGTAATCGAAAGAATACAATGTCGTATTAAAAAAAGAATTGAACGCTGATTTTACGGATTGAGCGGATAAAAATGGATGATAATTACACGGATCTAAATTTGATTTTAGTCATGCAAGCATGACAGATAAAATCCTGAACTATTGAAAATCATTAACTACGTTGATCTTCGATTCCGACAAGTCGGAATCGAAGATCCGTACAAAAAACCGCTACACCAGCGTTTCTTCCGCGACCGGAATCTTTGATCCGCGTTCTAGTCTTTTTTCATTTCCATATTTACGTATACGACATTATATGTGTCTGAGTACTTAGTTATATGAGTATTTATATCGAACTCACGTTAGTTCCTAAAAAAGAAAAACATAGGATACAAAAAAGAGTATTTCGTTGTATCCTATGTAAAATAAAGAATGTGGTGTGCTACTGCAACCCGACACGTCCATGCCGACCACCCTGACTAACGTTAGTCGTCTACCATGGAAAACCTTAATTATCTACTGGGATCAACTTAATAATATATCTTGTTTCTCAAACCTATACAAAATATAAATGTCGGTGCGCTGCACCTTTTGAGGTACAGAGTCCCAGAATATTTGTAGCATTTAGCATTGTTTTATCATCATTAGGTGCAGAGCACATTGATATTCAATTATATAGTTTGAAAATGAGCCTGAACTTATCCCGAACTCAAGTTTAAAATACATTCCAAGTGATTGGCGTGCATTTTTATTTTAGAGACACCAAAGTCATTAACAATATTCGTGTATCTGTTGACCCATGATAATAAGAGTAAATACAAAGGACAAAAGACAATTACAAAATCATTACATCTTTTCTATAATTATGTTGAAATTAATTTGATTATTAATTAGAATGGGTTTACCTTTACAATCAAATTTATCTGGTCACAAATCTATTTATTTTGATATGCATTTATTAGTTACAGGTATAAACTTCAAGACGGCGGATGTTAGCATAAGAGAAAAATTACACTTCTCTAATGAGCTGGCTACAGAAGCTTTAAACCGACTCAAAGATTACGAATCCATTGATGGAAACGTCATTTTATCCACTTGCAACCGCGTTGAAATTTATTCTTCAGTAAAAGATGTTGAAAAAGCATCTACCGACATAAGCGGATTTATCAGCAAATTCCACGACGTTCCGCAAGAGATACTTCAACCTGTGATTTATCAAAAAAACTGTCAGGATGCCGTAGTTCATCTGTTTAAAGTAACATCGAGCCTCGACTCTATGGTACTGGGCGAATACCAGATTCAGGGTCAGGTTCGTGATGCCTACTTTCATGCACAAGAAAATAACTCGACCAATGGATTATTGAACAAAGTATTCCAAACGGCCATTCAGATAGGCAAAAAGGTGCGTTCCGAAACCAAAATAGGCGATGGTTCGGTGTCAGTAGCCACTCTGGCTGTGGATGTCATTAAACAGATACTTGGCGATCAAAAGGACTTGAACAAACTGCTGCTGGGTGCCGGGAAAATATCGAACCTGACGGCTAATTACTTGCAAGAACAATTTGCCAACTGCAATATCACTTTTGCCAACCGTTCAGGAGCCGCTAAAATAGCAGAGCGCCTTCAGGCCAAAACCATTGAATATTCGCAACGGTTTGCTGCCATTGCCGAAAATGATGTGATTATAGCTTCTACAAGTGCACCTAATTTTATTGTTTGCCGGCATGAAATCAGTCTGATGGAAGAACAACTGCAAGGTAAAACACGCATCTTCATCGATCTTTCCATTCCGCGAAATATTGATCCGGACATCAACAAAATAGAAAATTGCTTTGTCTATTCTATCGACGATATCAATAAAATGATAAACTCCAACCTCGACAAACGCAATCTGGAAGTGACCAAAGCTGAAAAAATAATTCAGGACATTTCCGAAGATTACTTCGAATGGTACTCCAAGCAGTTTATCATGCCCGTGATGGCAGAAATAAAAAAAGGGTTAGTCGTTTTAAAACAAAGCACGCTGGATCTTTATGAACCATTCACCAATAAACTGGACGATAGTCAGCAAGAGGAATTGAACAAACTCATGGATTCCTATTCCAACCGCATTATCCGGGTCATCATGTCCAACCTGCGGAAAGCAAGTAGCAGGGAAGAAATGATCTCTATCACCCAAACATTAAAAGATTCATTCAGCATAGATATTCCGGAACATGAGTAAGAAATTCATTATTGCCACGCGTCCAAGCCTTTTGGCTTACACTCAAACTCAACAAACAGTTGAACTGCTAAAAGCTCAAAATCCGGAATGTAAATTTGAAATCGTAAAGATTTCAACTCACGGTGATGCAGTGACCAACAAACCTCTGACTGCCTTTGGAGGAACCGGAGTTTTTGTCAAAGAACTGGAAAATGCCATTTTAGAAGGTAAGGCTGATTTTGCCATTCATAGTTTGAAAGACGTGCCAACCATTCAGCCTGATAAATTAATGCTCGCAGCATTTCCGACAAGAGAAGATCCGCGCGATGTTCTGTTGATCAGAAACGGACTCAGCATAGATGAACTGAATGATCATTGTGTCATTGGAACAGGCAGCCCGCGTCGCATGGTGCAAATAGCGGAACTAAAACCTACGGCTACTTTTGCCGATTTACGGGGAAATATTGAAACACGATTAAGAAAGCTAGCCGAAGGTCAATACGATGCCATTGTACTGGCAGCTGCCGGATTGAACCGATTGGGAAAACAAATTGATACAAAAGCATTTCTTCCTGTCGACCTGTGCATTCCGGCCATTGGTCAGGGCACGATAGCTGTAGAGTGCAGAAAAGATGACGAAGATACAATTGCATTACTCAGAACCATCAATAATCAGGACACCGAAACAGCTACAGTTGCCGAAAGATCATTTATGAAAACGATCGGTGGAGGGTGTAAGTTTCCGTTGGGAGCCTATGCTACGATAGAAAACGAAACAGTACAACTCTCGGTTATGCTGGGCAATCATCACACACAGCAAATTATTCGGCTATCGGATAAAGCTGCTGCTTCGGAAGCTGAAGGATTAGGGACTAAACTGGCTGAAGAAATTATAAAAGTAGCTGAGCAACTGGGAATAGAGATACTAAAGTAAAGTCGGGAGGTCGGAATTCTGATTCCGACACAAACCAATTTCGACCGAAGTAAGTTCAACAACGCCATGAGCACATTAACTGGAAAAATAATCATATCAACCCGACCGCTGACCGAAGATGACTCCATCAAAAATCACCTGACAGCAAAAGGAGCTTATGTGCTGGATTTTCCAATGATCAAAACCTGTGGCGTTGAGCTAACAGTTGAGCAGACATCGATACTTAGAGCCATAAACGAGTACGAATGGATAGTATTTACCAGCAAAAATGGAGTGATTCATTTTTACAAGCAGTTGAATGAATTAAACATCGACGAGAAAGTAACAGCACGTACAAAAATTGCTGTTATTGGTAAAAGTACAGGCGAAGAGGTTCTAAAGCACAATAAATCTCCCTATCTCATATCATCGGAAAAAACGTCGGAAGATTTACTTGCCGAAATACAGAAAGAAATTAAACCCTGCGATAAAGTACTGTTGGCTCTTGGCGAACTAGCAGAGGATAAGCTCGAAAAAGGACTAGTCCACAGATGCATTGTACATCGCATAAATGTATACAAAACAATAGAGTTGGAATATACGTCCAATGATGTTATTGACCGGATAAGAGATGATAATTATCAAATGATACTCTTTACCAGTCCATCCGGATTCCGGAATTTCAACAGAATAATGCTTGCAAACAATATAAGCTCCAACATCAGGGCTGCATGTATCGGTAAGACTACAGAAATGGAACTATTGAAAAACAATTGTTCCCCATTGGTTGTTTCTCCGAAGTCGGATGCAGAGAGTTTTGCAAACGAAATAGAAAAGTACTTAGCCTCCCCTAGCTCCTCCAAATGAGGGGAAATTGTTTTGTGAGGCTTTTTAGATCACAATAAAATAACACAGCCATTCAAAGTCTCCCTTGGGGATTTCAAGGCTAAAAAAACAATAGCATATGTCATTTCCAGTAACAAGACTCCGCCGTCTAAGAAAGAACCCTATCCTAAGAAACATGATTTCTGAGACTTCAATCAGTGTTGATGATTTAATCATGCCTCTATTTGTTTGTCCGGGCACAAACGTAAACAATCCTATTTTGTCCATGCCGGGCAATTCGCAATTATCCATCGATCTTTTGTTAGACGAATGTGCCAAAATCCTTGCAGTAGGTGTTAAGTCTGTATTGCTTTTTGGAATTCCGGAAAGTAAAGACGAAGACGGTCATGTAGCCTGCGAGCATAATGGTATTGTTCAGAAAGCTATCCGTGCCATCAAAGAACGATTTGGAAATGACTTGCTGATAGTAGCTGATGTTTGTAACTGCGAATATACAACACACGGACACTGCGGAACCATTGTGGATGGTGACGTAGACAATGATCTGACTCTGGTAACACTGGCCAACCAATCATTATCACTGGCACAAGCCGGTGCCGACGTGATTGCGCCTAGCGATATGATGGACGGACGTATAAAAAAAATCCGGGAAATACTCGACGAAAACGGCTTTAGCCAAACACCTATCATGGCTTATTCGGCCAAATATGCTTCCGGCTTTTACGGTCCATTCCGCGATGCTGCCGATTCAGCACCCAAGTTTGGTGACCGCCGCAGCTACCAAATGAATCCCGCCAACTCCGACGAAGCTATGCGTGAAATTGCCCTTGACATTGAAGAAGGTGCTGACATTGTTATGGTAAAACCAACCATGAGTTATCTGGACATTGTTTACAGAGCAAAACAGACTTTCAACATTCCGGTAGCTGCCTACAGTGTAAGTGGTGAGTTCTCTATGATAAAAGCTGCAGGAGCTAACGACTGGATAGATGAGGAACGTATTATGATGGAAGTAATCCTTTCTATCAAACGTGCCGGTGCAGACATTATCATTACCTATTTTGCGAAAGAAATAGCAGAAGTATTGAACAGAAAATGAAAGACGACCCCTAACCCCTAAAGGGGAATTATGCAAGTTCGTCTTCATTATTACTCGATTCTAAACAAAAAATAATTTTAATCAATACAAAGACACCTATATAACTAAGTTTTCAGAAATGAGACATGCTTAGTTCCCCTTTAGGGGTTAGGGGCAATTATATCATGAGTATCGAAAATAGTAAAAAAGCCTTTAAGCAAGCCTGCGAAGTAATTCCGGGTGGTGTAAATTCTCCGGTAAGAGCCTTTAAAAGTGTGGGAGGACAGCCTGTTTTTATCAGTAAAGGTAAAGGTTCTAAAATTACAGATATTGACGGAAATGAGTATATCGATTTTATCAGCTCGTGGGGTCCTTTAATTCTGGGACACGCTTATCAACCAATTGTTGAAGCCATTCAACGTACGGCAGAACTGGGAACCAGTTATGGCGCACCCACTTTACTGGAAACCGAGATGGCTGAACTAATTGTGAGTATGGTTCCATCCATTGAGATGGTGAGAATGGTAAGCTCAGGCACCGAAGC
>JAATGT010000310.1 GCA_015654525.1 Bacteroidales bacterium | reverse complement strand
CGAGGAATTTAATTTGCTACAGGCAGCCTTGAATATCGAAGATGGCATTGAGGGCTTGCGTTACAACAAAGTGATTGTATCTACCGATGCCGATGTGGATGGTATGCATATTCGCTTGTTGCTCATCACATTTTTCCTGCAGTTTTTCCCCGATTTAATTAAAAAAGGGCATGTATACATTTTGCAAACGCCACTTTTCCGTGTTAGAAATAAAAAGGAAACAGTGTATTGTTATTCCGACGAAGAGCGACTGGCTGCTTTGGCTCGCTTGGGTACAAATCCTGAAATTACCCGATTTAAAGGGTTGGGAGAAATATCGCCCGACGAGTTCAGGCACTTTATCGGAAGAGATATGCGGCTGGATCAGGTAAGTCTGAAAAAAGAGGATGCCGTGCAGGATTTGTTATCTTTTTATATGGGAAAAAACACTTCCGAACGTCAGAACTTTATTATTGACAATCTGGTGGTAGAGGAAGATATTTAAATTGATTAATATTTTATAGTTCCACTTTAGGAATTAAATATGAATGTTATCCTACTGAGACGGTGAGGAGCTAATAAGAGCTAACCCAAGTGGGGCCAGAGCAATCAATTATTATTCCCCAAAAATATTGTAAGTTTGCAAAACCAATCATTCATAAATTATGACAGAACAAGTTCCGGTTTATATAAAAGAAATCAGTGTTACTGATTTTAAAGGATTTAGAGGAAAGCATAAGTTTTCTTTTGTTGATGAAGGTGGTAATTGGTGTCGTTGGAATATATTCCTGGGAAATAATAATACAGGAAAAACAAATTTGTTGAAGGCAATAGCAAGTTTAGAATCAAAATCTGATAATGAGGGAAATAATAAAACATATTATCCACTTGGGCTTAGAAAGAAGATTTTTTCTAATGACTCAAAATTTGGAAATTTAAGTGTCTGTATTCTTAGTAATAGTATAACAAAGAAAGATATTAGGGTTCGATATTCGCATAATTCTTTTTATGGACCTGCAGATTGGGTTATCCCAGATTTACTAGTATATGGCTATGGTGTATTAAGAGAAATTGAAAAAAAAGGGCTATCAGCAGGAAAAGATGAATTATTGAATTCAGAGAATCTTTTTTATAACACTAAATTAATTGATTTTGAAGAATGGCTTTTTCAGCTATATTTAGGTCAAAATAATCAATCTGCAAATAAAGAAATTCGTTCAAAATTTCAACGAACTGTTGGTTTATTGATACGCGTTCTTACAAGTGAAATATTTCCAGAAATAGATAATATACGTTTTACATCAGATAGAACTCTAAATAACTACATAGAGTTTAAAACTAAAGACGGTTGGCGCCGTATGTCTGAACTAGGTTACGGTTATCAAGCCACTTTATCGTGGATGGCTGATTTTTGTAAAAAGATGTTCGACCGTTATCCTGACAGTCCTAACCCGCTAAAAGAACCTGCTGTATTATTGATAGATGAAATAGATTTGCATCTTCACCCACAATGGCAACGTGGTTTGATTAAATCGTTGTCTGATATCTTCCCGCAAACTCAGTTTATTGTCACTACGCATAGTCCATTTATTATCCAGTCGATGGAAAATGTAAACCTCTATACGCTTAATAGGGTGGGCGACCATACCGAGGTAAAGCATCTGGGAAATAAATCGTATATAGGTTGGAAAATAGAAGAGATTCTGAGCGAGGTGATGGGATTGGACGAAAAAATTCATACCGACCGTTATAACGAGCTAATGGCGCAATTTGATGAGGCTCTGGATACCGACGATTATGCCAAAGGCAAGGAGGCTTACGACCAATTGATGCTGATTTTGCATCCACAAAGTGCAGAGCGGAAACTATTAGATATTCAATTTACACAACTTAGCCCTACAGAATGATTAAGCTTGAGTTACCCGTTAAACCCGACAGGCTTACTCCGGAATTTCAGGCCGCAAAAACGCAGGAGTTTAAAGATACCGGCACACAGGTATGGAATATTGACTGGTTAAAAGAAGCTGTTTTTAATATGGCTTTTGGAAAATGTTGTTATTCTGAAATTCGTTTGGGTGAGGAAAGCAAATACATGGAGGCGGAACACTTCCATCCCAAAGTACCCTACGCTGACGAAGTGATGCTATGGGGCAATTTGTTGCCGGCTTGTAAAAAATGTAATGCCACTAAAGGTTCTCACGACACAATAGCTGAACCTATTGTAAATCCATTTGTAGATAATCCAAAAGATTACTTTCTTTTCAAAAACTATCGTTATTCACCTAAAAATGAAATAGCAAAACGAACGATTGAAGTGTTGGCCTTGAATGACCGCGAGCATTTTGTGAATCCCCGTTTTAGAATTGGAACTGAAATTATAGAAATGCTTGAATATTTCATAGAGGATATAGATAATGTTGACAATAAGAAAAAGCAAAGCAGATATATTTCACGACTAAAGAAGTTGCTTGGTCAGGGAAACCGAAGAGAAGTTTATTCAGCATTAGTTTCAACGATAATTTTGTCTGATGATAACTATATCGCAATTGAGAAATTATTGATTGAGAAAAATCTTTGGGATGCAGAATTTGAAGCATTGAAAAACGAGTTAGAATTTTGTGCTCTAAAAGAATAAAGCTTAGAGATCCGAAAAATGATGCTTATCGTTTGAGCAAACGATGAGCATCACTTTGATAAATGATAAGCATCACTTTGATAAACGATGAGCATCATTTTATGAGTTTTGCTCAAGAGTTTTTCTATTTCAAATTAATTTATTAATAATCGTTGTTTGTCAGCTAGTTACAGGGTAATGAAAATAATCTGAATAACCCCATTATGTCCACATCTTATTATTCCGAAAACAACTCCAACGAAGTCAATCCTGATGAGTACTTTATGAAACAAGCACTCATAGAAGCTCAGCGCGCAGGTGAGCGTGACGAAGTGCCTATTGGAGCAGTAATTGTATGCCAGGGAAGGATTATTGCCCGGGGTCATAATCTTACCGAGACGCTTACCGACGTTACTGCTCATGCCGAGATGCAGGCCATTACAGCTGCTGCGCAGTTTTTAGGTGGAAAATACCTGGTAGATTGTACGCTGTACGTTACTGTAGAGCCCTGTGTGATGTGTGCCGGTGCACTTGGTTGGTCGCAAATAAGCAGGATTGTGTTCGGAGCTCCTGACGACAAAAGAGGCTTTCAACGTTTTGCACCTGCTGCCCTTCATCCCAAAACGGAAGTTGTGTCGGGCGTTTTGTTTGACGAATGTAGTCAGTTGGTGAAAGACTTTTTTAAAAAGAAAAGATAAAAAAACCCCCTAGATCCCCCAAGGGGGACTTAAAGACCAAGTATTTAAAAAATAGAATCAGATTAATTTAATGATACAACTACCATTAAGTCCCCCTTGGGGGATTTAGGGGGCCGGGTTAATAGTTTAGCTTTATCACCACTAGTTCCGACTGCGTTCCAATGCGGTATTGAGGTCCCCAAATGCCCAATCCCGACGAAACATAGTAGTTGGTTTTCCCTTTTTTCAGGTAACCGTAACCCAATTCATACATAGATTTTACGAACAGATTTCCCGGGAAAAATTGCCCGTTATGTGTATGCCCCGAAATTTGCAGATCGATATTGTTTTGTTCCGCTTCTTCTAAATGATAAGGCTGATGATCCAGCAAAATAGTCGGCTTAGTAGGGTCTAATCCATTCACTATGTCTTTAAGGTTCTTTCGTCTTAAATTACTCCTATCATCCCGTCCCACTACATAAAAACTATTGTTCACCAATGCCACCTCGTCGCGCAACACTTTTATTCCGGCACTCTTCAGATATTCGGCGGTGGCATTTGGCGTTTCGGCATAGTGCTCATGATTGCCGTTGATGGCATACACACCCAGCGGTGCTTTGATAGTACGTAATTCTTCGTCCATGTGCTGACTTATTACCGGAATCATCGACCGGTCTGATACATCGCCGGCTAATAATACAATATCCGGATGCTGGTCATTGATTAGTTTTACATAGCTTTGAAGGCGTTTTTTATCAATCGAACTACCCAGATGAATATCGCTTGCAGCTACTATTTTGAGCTCTTTATGCTGACTGGGTTTGTTAGCACTTAAATTGAGTTCAACGATTTTTGGGTGATTAAATTTGTAGTTCCCAATTCCCATAGCTATTCCCGTAATAGCTAAAGTTGCAAGCATTGCCCAAAGCCGAAAAACAGCCATCCCTGTTGGCGCAAAATGAATAAAATAATTGGCTATTCGTATAAGGTCGACGGCTAAAAATGACAAAAATAAGTAGATGAAAATAATAATATAGCTGAATCCAACAAAACTGACCGCTTTTGCCATAAACGGAGACATGGCATTGCCAAAAATCATTCCGGCAAACATGGTTATAAATAATGCAATACAGGTAATTAAGAATATGGGACGATAAACAGAAGCGGGTGGCAGGGCCTGCCATCCGCGTACAATCACATAACTATTAAGAGATAGAAGAATTGCTAGTGCAATTAGAATAAAGCCGGTTTTCATGCAAAATAATTTATTTTTTTTAATACTAAATGTAAACGTTTGAAGTTGATTATTGTTCCTCTAATAGAAAATAATTACTCTTTTTATTGGATTTTCTGATGGCAATTTTATCGGATATATAGTATTAACAGATTATTTCAACAAATTTACCTGAAATTTCTCATTAAGATTTCTTATTCCCATTGATTTTTATGTAATTTTACAGTGATTAACAAAGGAATTTCATCAATGAAAAAAGTTACTTTTATTTTATGCTTCGTTTTTTGTGGAACCTTTATTTCCATGGCTCAAAAAGTAGGACTCGTATTGAGCGGAGGGGGAGCAAAGGGAATTTCCCATATTGGAATCATCAAAGCATTGGAAGAAAACGGCATTCCGATAGACTATGTGGCGGGGACCTCCATGGGTGCTATTGTCGGAGGAATGTATGCCATGGGTTACAGTCCCGATGAAATGATACAAATAATTAAATCGGGCGATTTTAAACATTGGCTGACTGGAGAAGTTGAACCCGATTACAACTATTATTATCGTAATGCTGATCCTAAACCCAGTTTTGTAGAAATTCCATTTAAGATTCACACCCTTGATTCAATCAAACTAAAATCAGCTTTTTTACCCACAAGCATAATTTCGCCCCGGCAGATGAATTATGCTTTTGTTCCGCTTTGTGCCCCAGCAAATGCTCTGGCAGGAGGTGACTTTGATAAGCTTTTTATTCCTTTCCGTTGTGTAGCTTCTGATATTTACAACAAAGAAGCGGTGATTTTCAGGTATGGAGTATTAGGTGATGCTATCCGGGCTTCGATGAGTTATCCATTTATGTTTAGGCCCGTTGTAATCGATGGAAAGTTGTTATTCGATGGTGGGATTTTTAATAATTTTCCGGTAGATGTTATGCGGGCGGACTTTAAGCCTGATTTTATGATTGGTAGTGTAGTTGCCCGTAATCCCCGCAAACCTGATGAACGGGATATACTTATGCAAATTCAGAATATGATTATGACAAAAACCGATTACTCCATGTCCAAAAAGGAAGGGATGTTATTCCGGTTTCATAATACAAATTTTAAGCTTTTTGATTTTTCGCGGGTAGATGAACTGGTGAAAATGGGTTATGATTCGATTATGGCGCATATTGAAGAAATAAAAGCAAGGGTTCCACGTCGTACATCGGCAGAGGAAGTTGCCGAAAAGCGAAAGGCTTTCAGAGATCGTTATCCCGAATTAAAGTTTCAGCGAGTTATCGTAGAAGGAGTGGATAGCCTTCAAAAAAAATATGTAGAGCAAGTATTTCACTATCATAATGATGTTTTTTCACTCAAGGAATTTAAAGAAGCTTATTTTAAACTAATTGCTGATGATAAAATTTTGGAGGTCATTCCACATGCCACTTTCAACTCGGCAACGGGCAATTTTGATTTGCATTTAAATGTAAAAATACAAGATCATCTAAAAGTTTTGCTGGGAGGCAATGTCTCTTCTTCGACTTCTAATCAGGCTTATTTTGGATTATCGTATCAAAACCTGACTAACTATGCCCAGTCGGCCAATATTGATGCCCAGTTTGGTAAAATGTATAATGGATTGGGACTAGGAACTAGAATAGAGATACCTTCGCAAAGGAGTTGGTATGTAAAAGCGGGGGTTGTTCTTCATAAATTCGACTATTTTGAAGGAGGACAGTTGTTTTATAATGATAACAGAACAGCCAATTTTACCCAAAGTGAAGTTTATGGAAAGTTGAGTGTCGGCTTTCCACTGTCAATGAAAGGGCGTATGGAATTTGGAGTGGGCTACGGTTTTCTGACTAATGATTATTATTTGAACAGACTGTTAGTAACCACTTCAACAAAGGAAGACGAAAGTAATTTTTCGCTCGGAAGTGTTTTTGGACGAATTGAAAATTATACCTTGAACAATGTGATGTATCCGACTAAAGGGTATAACCGTTCTATTTCGCTGCAGTTGATAGGGGGCGATGAGACTTATAAATCATCCAATGTGCCTACTAATGATAATGTAACGGAATCATCTGATTTATGGGTACAATGTAGAGCTAAAACAGATCAGTATTTTCAATTGTGGCCCCGTTTTACTTTAGGCACTTACGGTGAATTGATGTTTTCTACCCGTAAGCTTCTGCAAAATTATACGATAAGCGTTATTGAGGCTCCTGCTTTCCAGCCGACACCTTATACGCGAACAGCTTTTAATGAGGCCTTCTGTGCCAATAAGTTTGCGGCTATTGGGCTAAAACCGATCTATAGTCTGACCAAAGACTTACATGTGCGGGGCGAAATGTATTGGTTTTTACCTTACCGGACAATAACCCGGAATACAGATAATACAGCTTATTATTCCAACCCTTTTCAGTCGTCTCATTTTATAGCCGAAACCTCATTGGTATACAATTTTAAAATAGCTTCGGCAGGCATCTTTTTGAATTACTCCAGTACGGCAGTATCTCGGTTGAATTTAGGACTGAATATTGGATTCTTATTATTTAATCCGAAATTTACTGAATAAAAGTGACTCAGGTAGTTGAAGCACCTGCCGGTTGATAAAGAACAATACCCTTTTCGGACAGGGGACATAAAAAAGAGGCTTACACAATTTGACGTGTAAGCCTCTTTTTTATATTTCAAATGCAATTCGGAATTATTTGTTCGGGCTAAATTCTGCGCTGGCAATAAGAGTAACTTTGTCTCCAACCATTGCTTCCGGAAATTTAGGGCCAATGCCGAAATCCGATCTTTTTAAACTTCCGGTGATAGTGAAGCCAGATGTTTCTTTTTTGTTCATCGGGTTTGTAACTGTTCCGTTGAAGGTGACGTTTAGTACTACCGGTTTAGTAACACCATGCATGGTCAGATTTCCAACTAATCTGTAGCTTTTCCCTTTGATTTTTGTAATAGATGTACTTTTAAAAGTCAAAGTCGGGTATTGTTGGGCATCAAAAAAATCCGCACTTTTCAAGTGTGTGTCGCGTTGTTCCACGTCGGTGTTGATACTTGCAATTTGTGCTGTAAGTTCGATTTTTGCGTCACTGTGATCGGCTTTTGTGGTCACAACCTTTACATCAAATTGTTTGAAATTACCTGTAATATGCGAAATAGTCAGGTGAGAGATGGAGAATCCTAAACGAGAATGTGCGGGGTCTGCCACCCATGTCTGCGAAAATGCTGTAAAAGCAAATAAGATAAGTACGATTGATAAACTAATTCTTTTCATAATGTTTTCTTTTTTTCAAATTGTTTTAATAGTTTGTCAGTGACTTAGGTACTGACTTTTATTTGATACAAAGATATAGTGATGCAGAGAGCAACTAATTACACTTTTCGGAAAAAGAGTGGTATTTTTCGGTAGCTTGGATATCCTTGATTGAAAGGAAGATGAAAGATGCATTGAATGCAAGCTTGTATTAAGTTCTTATTTTGACTTTAATAGATAAATCCAAGTTTGGTAAGCCCGTTTTGTATGCTTTGGTTTTGCATAAACAAGTTCCAGAGTAACCCGGTACGGTAATTCTCTATCATTACCACAATTGGTCCCTGGTCAATGGCTAAATAGGAATCGGCAAACCAACGCATATTCAGGTTAAATGCATCTTTAAAACCATAGCTTCCCCACATTTTATCACCCAGCGTATAATAGAAAAAATGAAGAGCGCGCACACTCTCAGTAGGCGTGTAAGGAAATGAAGCTAAAGCGGCGGTAGGAGCAATGACACCTACGTCGTTATTGGGTGACGAAGCAGTATAGCCGTTTTGAATGTCGCTGGCAGTAAGTCCCCAGCAATTACTGCTGTAACCATAATACCCTTTTGGGTTGGCTACACAATAGTTGTAATTGATTTTTGCATGAGCTGTGTTTTGCGTCCAGTAGTTGGCATAGGCATCTGATAAATGAGTTGGATTTAAACCCAGGAACGAATAATGTGCAAAGAACAGCGGCCCTCCATTATCTTCGCCAAGTGGCAAAGTTATTCCGTAAAATGTTTTGCCATTCTTCATGGCTCCATTGCGTGCAAATCCCGTATCGTAAACGGATTTGGTAATGTTATGTGTAGGAGAGGAGGCTGCCAGTACGTACACGATTAAGGTTTCATTCCAGCCGGATATGGGCATGTTTATATCCCAGGCATAATTTGGCGACCAATGCCAATAGAGTTGTTGCTGTCCGTTTTGTTGAAACCAGGTCCATTCTACATTTTCCCAAAGGGTTTCGATGTTGGCACATAATGCTTTTTCAGCGGTATTTCCATCTTTGAAATAGGACTGTACGGTTAATAATCCCTGCATCAGGAAAGCGGTTTCTACCAAGTCGGCACCGTCGTCCTTGGTGCTGAAAGGAATTACTTTACCCGTAGCACCATTCATCCAATGGGGAAAAGCTCCGTGAAATTTATCGGTGGTGGGCAAACTGAGAAAGTTTACAATCTGATTCATGCGTTCCAAGCCCTGAGCCCGGGTAATAAATCCACGTTGGATAGCTACGGGAATAGTCATGATGCCAAAGCCGGAACCACCTGTAGTAACTATATCGGCGGAATTCAGTCGTTCGCGGGCAAGACCTGAAGTCGGGTGGGCGTAACTCCAGAAATAATCAAATGTTTTTTTCTGGACTAAAGTGAGTAAACTGTCATCGGAAATAATCGGAAATTTGGGGGTTGTATCCAGTTCGGTAACGAATTTGGAGGAAAAGGAAGTTGTAATTTGTCCACCTAAGTTATCTCCGGAATTAATAGTAATACTATATTCGGTCAATGCTTTGGGTAAAACAGTGATGGTAAGAAGTAATGTTTTGTTGTCGGCTCCCTTGGAGGAAGTAAAGTTAGTCCCAATTTCGCTGCTAAAGCTCACTCTTGAGGATATAAAGTTACTTAGGCTTATAGAGTCATTAAAAACGATCTTTACAATCGGCGCTTTAGAGAAACTGACACCGTAAAGCTCCGAATTATTTGTCAAAATAGCGTTGTTTAGTTGCACACTTGTAATTTGCAGCGTACGGGTTGCAGGAGTTGCTGTACTCGGATCGTCGGTTTTACAAGCACTAAAAAGAAGCAAACTGACAAAGAGAAGGATAATGACTTTTTTCATGGCGTTTTGAAACTCGTAGTATCCTGATCTTTAATCAGGATACTACGAATATATTAAGATGATTGGAGATAATGCCTTCTCATCATAGGGTTAGTTTAAAGTTTGCTTTTAAACTTGCATCGGAAGAACTTCCTACGAATAATTCATAATCACCGGCTTCGTTGATGTATTGAATTTCGTTATTAAAGAATTTCAAATCTTCCGGCGTGAGCGTGAAAGTAAGCTGCTTGGTTTCTCCTTTTCTCAACATTACCTTTTGGAAACCTTTTAGTTCTTTCACCGGACGAACTACGCTTCCAACCAAATCGCGAACATACAATTGCACAACTTCTTCTCCATCATAGTTACCGGTATTGGCAATATCTACCGTCGCAGTCAGTTTATTTCCACGACTTAATTCATTTGATGATAATTTCAGGTTGCTGATATTGAATTTAGTGTAACTAAGTCCATATCCAAACGGATATCTGGGGCTGTTTTGTAAATCGATATAAGCTGAAACATAATTTTTGTCGTTTTCATCCTTTGCTGGTCGTCCGGTGTTGAAGTGATTGTAGTAAATCGGAATTTGACCTTCGGTACGAGGAAATGAAATCGGTAATTTACCGGCAGGATTATAGTCACCGAAAATAACATCGGCAATGGCATTCCCGGCTTCGGTTCCCAACCACCAGGTGTACAGAATAGAAGGAATATTCTCCGAAGCCCAATTGAAAATTAAAGGCCGACCGGCATTGAGCAATAAAACGACCGGTTTACCGGTTTTATAGATTTCTTTCAATAACTCTTCCTGAACACCGGGAAGCTGCAGGTTACTTTTGCTTTTGGCTTCACCACTCATATCGGCGGCTTCACCCAGCGACATAATAACCACATCAGCCGATTTAGCTGCATTTATTGCTTCTGCAAAACCCGTTTTGTCGTTATCATTGATATTACAACCTTTAGCATACACAATGGTGGAACTCTTGTCCAACTGATTCTTGATGCCCTGATATTGAGATATAATCAAGGTAGAATCGTCAGGAAAAGCGATAGACCAAAATCCATGATTAGCTTTTGTAGCTTTGAATAATGGACCTATTAAAGCCACCTTTTTTGTTTGCTTGGACAGGGGTAGCAAAGTTGTACCATTACTCAGCGTTTCATTTTTAAGGAGAACAATACTCTTTTTTCCTATTTCGCGTGCAAATGCTCTGTTTTCCATGTTATTGGTTTGTTTCTTTTCTCTTTCTGCATTGCAAAAGCGATACGGATCGTCGAATAACCCAAGCTCAAACTTCTTGACAAGAATGCGTTTAACGGCTTCATCGATTACTGAAATATCAACTTTACCATCCTGAACCAATTGTTTCAGATTGTCGCGGTAACAGCGGCTTTCCATGTCCATATCCGAACCTGCATTAATGGCTTTCATGGCTGCATCGTAGCCATCTTTGGCATAACCGTGAGTTATCATTTCACCAATACTGCACCAGTCGCTAACCACGAAACCTTTAAAGTTCCATTGTCCTTTTAATATGTCTCGTTGAATGTATTTATTGGCTGTGGCGGGTATTCCGTTGATGTCGTTGAATGAGTTCATGAATGTTGCTACGTTTGCTTCAACAGCTGCTTTGAAAGGTGGCAGGTAGGTTTCGTTTAATTGGCGTAAGCTCATATCCACTGAGTTGTAATCGCGTCCACCGATAGCAGCCCCGTAGGCTGCAAAGTGCTTAGCGCAAGCCATTACTGCATCCACGTTACCCAATCCATTTCCCTGAAAACCATGTACACGTGCTTTTGCAACTAAACTACCCAGATAAGTATCTTCACCGGCTCCTTCCATAACGCGTCCCCAACGAGGGTCGCGTGCAATGTCCACCATGGGTGCAAATGTCCATTGAACGCCATAAGCTGCTGCTTCGGTAGCGGCGATATGGGCAGACTTTTCTATTAAAGTCAGATCCCACGATGCAGTTTCGCCCAATGGAATAGGGAAGGTGGTACGAAAGCCGTGAATAACATCCAATCCGAAAATCATAGGAATGTGTAAACGGGATTGCATAGCAAGCTCTTGTAACTTTCTTGTTTTATCGACGCCAGTAACGTTGAGCATGGAACCAACTTTGCCTTGTCGGATTTGAGTTTCTTTATCTCCTTCGGCAGTTATTTTTCCGGTACTATCCCAATCGCTGGAGTATTGATTAAGTTGACCTATCTTTTCGTCGAGCGTCATTTGTCGGATAAGCGCATCTGCTTGCAGTTCCGGATTAGCCTTCTTTTGTCCAACAACAGTTGAACAGATGAAAGAGAGCATTAATAGAGGAATAATTTTTTTCATGAGTAATTTTTTTATTATAATGGTATATTAGTTTTTTCGTTCTTTTGGGTCTATCAATTTTTCTGTTTGCCTCAGGGATTCAATGTGCACCACATCGTAATATAGAAAGTCGAGAATCTCATTGAGGCAATTGGTTATGGGTAAACTAGCCCAGCTATGAGAACCACCCTTTATAGAATATAAATAATACGGTGCATCCAGTGCTTTTAATTTGGTTGCAATTGCTGCAGAACCACATAAAAGTAAATATCCGGTGTCAGTTGAACTGCAATGACGATGTGCCCCTACATTGTATGGAACTGTTTCATCACTGGTTCCGTGAAAAAGCATCGTAGGTATAGCCGTTTTATGGTTGATCTTATCTAAAGTAGTTATTGCTCCTGCCATACTAATTACTCCTGCAAAAGTAAGATTGGATGGTAAGGGATGTTTGTCTGATACATATACTAAGTTTAGAACAGTTTCAGCGCCGGCACTGGAGCCAGCCAAAATTATTTTATTTTGATTGATGTGAAACTTATCCTGATTTTTCAGGATGTACTTTATTGCTAAACTAATATCCTGTGTAGCTGAATCTATAGCAGCTATTTTTTTTGAGGTTTCGACATCGCACCCAAATCCGGTATCTTTCATCATTAGCCTGTATGAAACAGATGCTACTGCATAACCTCTTTGAGCCAGTTTTGTTGCAAAAGATACAAAATTTTTATCATCTCTGGCACCTCCGGAAAAGCCACCACCATGAGCATAAACCAACAGTGGTGCTTCTTCCCTGGATTTTTTGGCTACATAATAATCAAATTGCAATGATTCATTGTTATATGTCTCAAATTTGAATGTAGTTTTGCTAACCTCAGAAAAAACGCGATCTATGTGCTGTGTTTTAGCGCTGGAATACTGTGTCGCTAAAATAAACGCAAAGATCATTAGATATTTCATAATCATTTAGTAGTTACAAGGAGATAGTTACGAGTTACAAGAATGGTGATCTGTGTCTTATTTCTAAGAAACAGATCACTAAATCTTATTGCAAACTTAGTAAGCGAATCTTAATGGTAAATTGATTTACTAAGTTTGCATTAGGATATGATTTACACCTTATTTAGTCCAATTTATTGTTGCGGTTTTTAGATCATTGGAATTTCCACCGATTTTGATTTCAAAATCGCCACTTTCCCAGTCATATTTTAAATCTCCGTTATAGAATTTTAAATCTTCGGGCGTAATATCAAACGTAACTGTTTTGCTTTCGCCGACTTTCAGCATAATTTTTTGGAATCCTTTTAATTCTTTGATTGGCCGGGTAATGCTTCCAACCAGGTCGCGAATGTATAACTGAACAACTTCCGCACCGTCATATTTTCCCGTATTAGTGAGGGTAACGCTGGCTTTGAGTGTTTGATTTCCTTGCAATTTAGATGAGCTTAGGCTTACGTCACTGTAATTGAAAGTCGTATAACTCAGTCCGTAACCAAAAGGATACAGCGGTGAATTGGGCACATCTAAATAAACCGATTTGAATTTCTCAAATTTGTCTTCGTCTTTTTCCGGGCGACCAGTCGATTTGTAATTATAATACAACGGTACCTGACCTACGCTGCGTGGAAATGTCATAGGAAGTTTTCCCGATGGGTTTACTTTTCCGAATAATACATCCGAAATGGCATAACCTGCTTCGCTGCCGGGAAACCATACATTCAGAATGGCATCGGCTATCTCTTTCTCTTGATTCAAAATGAGTGGACGTCCGGTGAAAAGAACCAACACAATGGGTTTTCCTAACTTTTTCAGTTCTACCAACAAGTCTTTTTGCGATTGAGGTATTTCAATGTTCGATCTTGAACTACACTCACCGCTCATTTCCGAAGCTTCACCCAGAGCGGCAACAATTACATCGGCTTTCTTTGCCACTTCCATGGCTTCTTTGATAATCTCAGCTACAGGTCTGCTGTCACGATAGCTGTTTTTGCCAAACATGGCTGAACGTGCTTCTAATTCTGCATCGTATTCAAAATTACTTCCTTTAGCATACACAAAGTTTACTTTGTCGCCCATGGTTTCTTTTAATCCTTTTAGCAGGCTGATAGCTTCTTTGTGTCTGGCGGCTACACTCCAGGTACCCGGCATATTTTCGGGATTATCGCCCAATGGACCGATTACAGCTATCGTACCGGTCTGTCTCAACGGTAATACATTATTTGCATTTTTCATCAATACCATGGACTGGCTGGAGATGGAGCGTGCTACGGATCTGTTCTGCTGATTATAAATCTCTGTTTTAGCACGATTCAAATCGCAATATTTATAAGGATCGCTAAATAATCCCAAGCGGTATTTAGCTTCCAGAATACGACGTGTAGCCTGATCAATGTCAGCCTGAGTAATTTTGCCTTCATCCAATGACTTTTTCAGGGTGGTCAGGAACCCTTCACCCACCATATCCATGTCAATTCCGGCTTTTAAAGCCAAAGCAGATACCTGTTGGAGGTCTCCAAGTCCATGATTCACTATCTCATTAATACCAGTAAAGTCAGTTACCACAAATCCGCCGAATCCCCATTGGTTGCGAAGAACCTCGGTCTGAAGCCAACGATTGGCAGTGGCGGGCACTCCATCTACTTCATTAAACGATGCCATTACGCTTCCAACTCCTGCGTCGATGGCGGCTTTATAGGTTGGTAGGTAATCGTTGTACATCCGCAGTCGGCTCATATCAACGGTGTTGTAATCGCGTCCGGCTTCAACGGCTCCATACAAAGCATAATGTTTTACGCAAGACATCATGGTGTTTTTATCGGCCAAACTACTGCCCTGATAACCGTGAACCATAGCTTTGGCTATTTGAGAGCCGAGGTATACATCTTCGCCCGAACCTTCGGCAACACGTCCCCAGCGAGGATCGCGTGATACATCTACCATGGGTGAAAATGTCCAGCAAATACCATCCGCCGTAGCTTCCTGAGCTGCTATACGAGCTGACTGTTCTATTAGGTTCATATCCCAGGATGATGCAAGTCCCAATGGAATAGGAAAGTTGGTTTCGTATCCATGAACCACATCCATTCCAAAAATCATTGGTATTTTTAAGCGACTTTTTTCAATTGCGACCTTTTGAATATCACGAATTTTTGCGACTCCTTTGATATTAAACAATCCACCGACTCTTCCTTCTTCCACTTTTTTACCGATATCCGAGTTTTTTGCCTCTCCAGTAACAAAATCGCCTGAAGAAGGCAAATTAAGTTGCCCTATTTTTTCATCCAAAGTCATTTTGGACATTAAATCGGTTATAAACCGATCCATGGCAGGGTCATTTTTGAAATACAGCTCTTTACCTGTTAAAACAGGTGTTTTTACTTCGGCAATTGCCTTGGCTTTTTTCTTGTTGCCTTTTTGTGCCGAAACACTGGAAAGTAGTATACAACAGATTGCTAAAAGATAGATTCTTGTTTTCACGTATGAAGTATTTTTTGTTGATATAAATTGGTCTATTTCACGAAGATGGTTTTTGATTTATCGGAAACTCCGGTTTCACTTAATGCTTCGATGGAAAAGGAATAAGATGTTCCCTTATCTAATCCTCGTAGGTTATAGGAGTTGTCGTTGTACACTGTGATGCAGTTGTATTGTTTATCTGCGGCAGTTCCAAAATAGATATTATAACCATAAGCATGTTGTTGCGGTTTCCACGATATGATGGCATTGCGGGTATCGCTTTTACTCCGGTTGACGGTTAGCTTTTGAACAGCTTCAGGAATAACTCCAAGAGCTTTTCCAAAAACACGCAGGTCCATCAATGCAAAATTGCCACTGGCAGTGTGTATGTTTTCTACTTTTAAATAGCGGGTTTGGATAGGCTGGCGCAGTTCCACATAATCGTGTGGTACATCCTGATCATTATCACTTTTATCTACCACCAGTTCCCAATTATTTCCATCTATCGAACTATATATTTTGTATTGATGATATATATCCATAGCTTTCCCAAACTGGTTGGCTTTGTGCTCGTAGTAGTTTACCTGAATGGCATTCACTTGCTTCACGTCGCCCAGATCCATGGCAAACCATTCGCCGGGTTGACTGGATTTGGCAGCCCAGTAAGTACGCATGTTTTCGTCGGATGCATTTTCGGGGGTATAAATGCTATCGGACGACGATGCCCGTGTCTTTTTGTTTAGCGACAATAACATCCAGCCGGTGAAGTTTCCTTTTTGGTGATCTTCGGTGTTTTGAGGAATCGTCGTAGGATAATCGCCAAAGGCTGTGTTTGAATACATGACACCATCTTTATCAAACCCGGCGGGATAAAGTCCTATCCGTCTTTCGAAAGTTTCGCGCAAGGATAACATACAGGTAGAAATATGCCAGTAGTTACTGAAATTGTCTTTGAATGTTCCACCATGTCCGGCTCCTAAAACGAATCCACCCGGTTTGTAGGAGAAGGGATTGTGTTGTTGATAAACAAATGGTCCGAAGGGATGATCGGCTACGTAAACACCATCGGCATACACCTTAAATTCTGTGCCTGGTGCCCCGTATTGCAGGTAGTACTTGTTGTTATGCTTGGTCATGTATGCGCCTTCGATAAATGGCTTTAGCGATATAGAATCGTCGTTGTTCATCCCGAATCGTTCCCATCCGTGTATTTCCGGTTTCAATCCGAATAAATCGCGGACAATACTTTTGGGACGAAAAGAAGAACGGTCATATTCTGCCACTTTAATGGGAAACTCATTGCTGGAACCGTAATAGAGGTACAAACGTCCGTCATCGTCTAAAAACAAATCAGGATCCCAGTGAGGTAATATGGCTGTTTCGGTTAGTCTTTTCCAACGTCCCTCTTTGGGGTTGGTACTGTACCAAACCGGTAAATCTTTGTAGGTAGAACCAATCATCATGATGGTGTCGCCCGATACTTCTACGGCCGGAGCACATTGGTCATCGTCGGTTGGTTTACGTTGAAAACCGCTGAAAACGAATTTCCATTTCGATAGATCTTTCGAAACGTAAAAGCCATCCTGATTGGTACTGAATAAATAATATTCCCCCTTGTACGGTACAATCAACGGATCGGCTGTTGAGCGACAAGAGATTTTATTTTCTTTATTATATGGTTCGAAATTGTAATCGATATTCAGGGGGTTACAAAAAGTCTTGGGATGATCGTTTTTAGGATCGAACCAGGCTGTAACCTGAGCTGTATGCTTTGGAAGTGAATGATCGGATTGATCTTTTTTTAAGGTGCAATTAACCCGAAGGTTTTGAATCCCTATAGGCAATTCTGTAATTCCCATTTCCGGATAGTAAAACCGCAATACTTTATCATTTGCACCAATAGTGATGCTGTATTCTCCTTTTGAATTCGTTGTAGCGGAACTAATGCCATCTTTCACCATTACTCTTACCTGATTGATGGGTTTATCTTGTTCGTCCGAAACAATGCCGGTAACCTGATATGTTTTTTCAGTAGAAACATTGTACTCGGTTATCTGACCTTTTACAACTTTGGACTGGGCAAAAGTTGAAAGAGATAAACAGAATAAAATACTTGTTAGAAAGGCTTTCATAGGTTTTAAAGTAAAGAAGTGAGAAAAATAGAATAGATGATTTATTAGTCCGTCTTATTGTGATAATTATCTATTGTTATTTTCTTGAATGTACGTTTTCTTATCAACGCCTGCTCCGGTTATGGTAATCTTTTTCCAGTGTTTTGGCATGGCTGTCTTTAATTGCCTTATCCCTCCATGAGGATCAATGTCGAGTCCTCCAAATCCCATCATGATAGTTTGCAATACCCCTCCGGCACCTGTCGCAAAATAGGGATTCGTTCCACCCTTGTATTCGGCCATTACTCTGAATGGCGGGTTTAGATTGGGCAGGTACGCATCTTTAAACCAATGATATGCTTTGTCGTTATTTCCCAGTCGGCTATACAGAAGCGAGAATATGGCCTGAGTCATAGCAGGGGTGCCTTTATCAGGCACCTTCGATTCATAATATTTTAAATCTCTTTCTATTTGTTCTTTATCAGTAATAATATTGAGAGGGTATGCTAATAGATTAACATCCGCTTGTTTTATTTTTTGATCAGTGTACGTGTCATATTCCCGTGTAACACCATTTCCCATTTTGAAAATGGGTATATTGTTTGCTATTATATTCCACTCTTTCGGGGCGGTAATTCCTAAGGTTAAGGCACATTCAGTTGCATATTGCAGGTTCTTTATTGCAGCTCCATTTGTATAAGCATCATTGTCTATGTTTTCAGCCCATTCATCTGCTGCCACTACGTTCTTAATTTCGTATTGTCCTTTGCTGTTAAGTTCAACCCGGCTTGCCCAGAACTCGGCTGTAGCCTTCAGTATAGGCCACCCTTTCTCCTGTAGCCATTCTTTGTCCTGAGTGACCAGATAGTATTGCCAGGCAGCAATTGCTACATCGGCGGTAATGTGATGTTCAAAAGTTCCGGATAAAGCCCATACCGGGCATTCCTCGGTCCCTGTGGAAGCACTTTCCCAAGGGAACATGGCACCAGCATAACCATAAATAGCAGCTTGTTGTCTGGCTGCATTAAGTCTGCGGAACCGATATTCGATCATACTTTTGGCTATTTCGGGATGCAAAATCAGCATGGGGGGATACATAAATATTTCACTATCCCAGAAAACATGACCGTTATAACCTAATCCACTTAATCCCATAGGAGATGGAGACAAATTGGTATTTTCTCTGGTAAATGAATATAGATGGTATAGCATATTATGGACGTCTTGTTGAGCCTGAGCATCACCGTCAATCTGGATATCGCTTTCCCAAAGTTTATTCCATGCATTTTTGTGTTTGTCTAGTAAACGGTCTTTTCCTTCTAATTTCGCGTAAATGGTAAGACGCTCTGCCTGATTATAAGGATCGGGAGTCTGTACTGATGAAATAAGTGTACCTACTACCGAAAAAGAATATTTCTCTCCTGCTTTTATTTCTTTAGTGAATTTAGCACTATGCATATTGCTATCTTCTACCTTATGGAATATTTTTGGTTCCAGGTTAGCTGCTTCTTCAAATAAGAAAGTATTGGAGACAGCTATTTTTATAGTCTTTAGAGGACTTTCAGCTACAGATGTCAATAATGGAATGTATAGATTGGGGCTCTCTATTTCGTGATAATAATCTTGATGATCTCTGAATGCAGATGGAGTTTCAAGAATATTTTCCACCTCTATTTTTGAATTGGTTTTGGCCTTAATATTTACATCTAATAAAACGCAATGTGGTAAATTGCGTAAAGCATAGTATGAATAGGTTATGGTGGCTATATCTTTATAGTCGAATGATGCAGAAAATGCACCTTCTTTCATATTCAGTTCCTGCCTGAAATTAGAAATATTTTCGCGTTGAATGCGATCACCATTAATGGATAGGTTCAGATTTAATAAGTTATAATTGGGGAGGAAATTATTAACCCGACCTCTGTTGTACATGTCATATACTCCGGCAAGGACTACCTCTTTTATTTTAAGAGGTTCCGGTGATGATATAATTCCAATCATCCCGTTTGCAACAGTAACCCCATAGTAATTATCAGAACTAAAACTATTTGTGGTGGATAACACCCAAGGATCCTGAGCCTTTATACTCGAAAATACAAAGAGGTTTATCAATACTAATAATAAATATACTTTTCTCATTTTCGATTAGTTACGATTCAAAGTCTGTTTTTAGATTAGTTCTCTATCCATGTTGCTAAGCTAATCCTTATTCTGATTTGTTAGAAAGACTTTTTGGATTTAACAATGCAATTAGCATTGCACCCTTTACGGATGCAATGAACTAATTGCATTTTTCTTTATTTACCAGTTGGGATTTTGAGTCATTTTCGGCGTATCAATAATTTGCTGATTCGGGATTGGTAATAACTCGTGTTTACCTACAATAAATGGTTTTCCTACTTTCTGCATTACTTCTGCAGCTTGCCCTGTGCGTACTAAGTCAAACCAACGGTCATGCTCAAATGCTAATTCTAAACGGCGTTCGTGCCAGATAGCTTTACGCAAGAGTGTCTGATCTGTTGTTGTGACATTAGCTAGTTTAACTCTAGTTCTTATTTTATTCAATGCTGCAAGGGCTTCATTTGTTTTACCTAACTCATTAGCGGCTTCAGCTAAAATTAGATACACTTCTCCTAAACGTAAATATCTTATGTTCTTGTCAGTGTCATCTGCACCTGCATTTGCGCTTGAATAGGCTTTTAAATTGTACATCGGATTTTCAGTGTTACCAACTACACGTCCGTCATACAGGGTTTCTCCTCGGAAAATGATTGTTGCATCGCGTCTGATAATATCACCTTCAGCATTAAAGTCGTTTAATAAATCCTGAGACGGAGTATTGAATCCCCATCCCCATCCTGTTTCACCACGAGCACCTTGAGTTTGAGAATATTGCTGCACACCATGTGCAGTAGATTCTCCACGAGCCTGAAATTCGAAGATAGATTCTGTTCCATTTTCAGAGGATGCCCTCCACAATACGGAATAATCGTTTTCTAATCCATACTCACCAGAATTTATAACAGTTGTGGCATAGTCATAGGCATTCTGCCAATCTTTTTGATATAAATATACTTTAGCGAGTAATGCTTGCGCAGCACCTTTTGTTGCACGTCCCAGATCTTTAGAAGCGTATTCACTCTTTTGTGGCAAAACACTGATGGCATCTGATAGGTCTTTTTTGATATAATCATAAACTTCTGATTTTGGAGCTCTATTTACCAGATCATGCTCTTGGATAGGAACATCTCCCCATCCTCTTACTAGATAGAAATAATTAAGAGCACGTAGAAATTTAGCTTCTCCAATCAGACGATTTTTATAATTTGTATCTGTTAGATTGAAGTCCTCCGTGTATTTTATAGCTTGCGTTGCTCGCCCAATAGAGCGATACCAATGTTCCCACATTCCTTTAACCGCACCTGATGTCTGTGTAAAAGTCAGATTGTCGACGAGATCAATTCCTCCTCCTGTATCAGTTGGAGAACTGCCTTTATCAGCATTATCAGAAATGATTTCTGTTACTGTTATGTAAGAAAAAGCATAATTCCAGTCTGTGAACATGCCATATACCCCATTGATATACGTTTCGGGCTGATAAATCGTACTGCTTTCTCCAGCTTCCACTTTTTCTTGAGAGGGGACATCAAGAAAATTACTACATCCTGTTATTCCTACTGCTAATAGAAAAAAGGATGTTATTGCTATATATTTTTTCATGATTTGTAAGTTTTAAATTTTTAGTTAGAATTGAAGATTAAGACCAAATATGAAACTTCTGGTAGTTGGATATGCCGATAATTCTATTCCACTTGTATTACTTGGATCTCCATCAGAAGCAATTTCAGGACTAAATCCTGAATATTTGGTTACAATAAATGGATTTTGTGCAGTTACATAGAATCTTAGTTTTGACCCTTTAAATGCAAGATCATTCAGCGTGTATCCTAATGTGATATTGTTGATGCGGAAGAATGCTCCACTCTCAAGATAATAATTGGACGCATAAGAGTCGTGTGCAGCTCCCGGATTTGTATTTGTAGAGCCTTCGCCTGTCCATCTATTCTGGTAGGTGTCATAGGCAATATTTTCGCCGCCATCTACACGAGTTCCTTTCAGTCCATTATAAACCTTGTTGCCGGCAACTCCATATCCATCTACACTTAAATCAATTTTTTTATATCCTAGACCTACATGTATTCCATAGTTTGACGTAGGGAGGTAAGAGCCAAAAAACTTTTTATCTCTATCATCTATAACTCCATCGTTATTTTGATCTTTATACCTCAAATAGCCAGGTTTTGGTGTCCCAATATGAGCATGAGTATCAATTTCAGATTGGTTTTGCCATACGCCTTCCACTTCGTACATCCACCATGCATAAATCGGTTCTCCTTTTTGCAGGCGTTTTGTAATTTGTCCATTGGCTAAACTTCCTCCAGTTGCTCCATCGAAAGTTGGCGTTACGCTGGCAACTTCATTCTTATTGTAAGAGTAATTTGCACTTACATTATAAGTAAGTCCATTGCTAAACTTGTCATTCCAACTCAAACTAAGTTCAATCCCTTTGTTTGATATTTTAGCTCCATGTGCATAGTACTTATCGGAATATTCAGAATCAGAAATTGGAGTTACGTTTAATATTGTGTTTGTATTTATTTTATTATAATAGTCTATGCTTCCTGATAATCTCTGGCCAAAAAGAGCATAATCTACACCAATGCCCGTTTCCTTAGTCACTTCCCATGTTAAGCCAATGGCTGGTGTCCCAAATGCTGCTCCATAAATTAAGGCCTGGTCAGGTCCAAAAACATAATTATAGTTGCTACTACCTGTTGAGGTAAGGGTTTGAGAGACATTTAAAGGTACTTCTTGATTACCTAATTTACCCCATGTTCCTCTTAATTTGAGATGATCTAAGAACTTAACGTCACTTAAGAAGCTCTCTCTGGAAATGGTCCATCCTAAACCAACAGAGGGAAATGTTCCCCAATAATTTCCATTGGCTTTGAAAGCACTTGAACCGTCGCGTCTGATTGTTCCAGATAAATAGTATTTATTATCATAATTATATTGTAGACGTCCAAAATATGAAGCAAGTGCTCTCGGGGTATAAGAATATTGATCAACTTCTTTTGCATAAGCGCCTGAAGCCATCCCGACATTCCAGTACTGACTTTGTGCGGGCACATCGTAACCCTTAAGTACAGAAGTACTACCTATCCCTGTTTTTTCTCTGGAAAGACCAACAACGGCTTCAATGTGATGTTTATCGAAGTCTTTATTGAAGGTTGCATAACCTTCCCATATCCATCTAAAGGTTTCTATATCTTCATATCTGAGAGAATTGTCGGCGTATGTCGTAGCTGATGGATTTGCACTTTTGAGAATATCAAAATTTGCGTCACTCCTTCTTGGATCTGCATTCAACCAAGCATTTTTTATGTCAGAAAATTGTCTGTCTTTAGAATAAAATTTTGTTGCTCCAAAGCGAGAATTTACCTTAAGATAATCAGTCACCTTAAACTCACCCTCTATACCACCTTGTATAGTTAAGTTTTTCTTATTTTCATTATTGTTATCAACAGTGAGCAATGGATTACCTACCGAGTTCAAAGACCCGATTACATCTGTCGGACTCCCGTCATAACCTACCACTCCCGTTGTTGTATTTACAAAAGGTACACCGTAGCGACCATTAGAATATTTGGTTGGAACTAATGGTGATTGACGATAAGCCTCATCAAATGCTCCATATGGCTTTGGATTCTCATTGGAAAATGAGATATTCATATTCTCGTTGAATTTTAGACGATCATTAAAAAACTTGAATACATTATTATTTCTAATAGTTGAACGTTGATATTTCTGGTTATCTAATACTCCATCTTCATCATAATAATTGTAACTGAAAAAATAGTCTGCAATTTTGCTTCCTCCAGATAAGGAAATTACATTGTTATTAAAATGTCCCAAGCTGGTTAGTTCATCATACCAATTTGTATTGTTAGATTGGCTTCCGGCATTAGCTAAACTCCAACTGGCACCAACGCCTTTTTGATTCTCATTAAAGTATTCAATATATTGAGATGCATTGGCCATTTTGACCTTATTTTGAATACTTTTGATACCAAAGTAAGATTCTACGTTAATCTTAGCAACCCCGGTTTGACCTTTTTTTGTGGTAATCAGAATAACTCCATTTGCAGCTCTCACTCCATATATTGAAGCTGAAGAAGCATCTTTAAGAATATCCATAGATTGTATATCCGAGGAGTTTATATTTTGAATATTCTCCACAGGAAAACCATCAACAATATACAGTGGATTTCTACCTCCTAATGCGGTACCTAAACCACGTACAACAACAGTGGGTACAGATCCTGGAGCATCATTGTTTATAATATTTATACCAGAAACCTTGCCTTGAATAGATTGTACGGCATTAAGTGAAGGCTGTTTTAGTATAGCATCAGAATTTACACTTCCAATAGAACCAGTTAGGTCTACTTTCTTACTTGTACCATAACCAATTACCACTACTTCATCCAACGCCTTGTTTTCTTCTTCGAGCTGAATGCGTAATGGTGAATTGCCTACTACTTTAACTTCTTTCGGAACATATCCGACATAGGATACCACCAACACGGAGTTTGATGGTACGGAAATGGAAAAATCGCCATTAAGACCTGTGGCTGTTCCATTGGTTGCGGCTCCTTTCTGAATAACTGTTGAACCGATCAGTGCTTCTCCTGTCTTTTTATCGACTATCACCCCCTGCACACGAATGTCCTGTGCAAAAAGCGAACCGGCACTAATAAGTGCAACCAATAGGAGTAAAATACTTTTTTTTCTCATGGTTTTTTAAACTTAAATGGTTAGTAAATTTATTTAGTTGATTTTAAATCCTAATTTCTGTAACCCGGAATGAATCTCGGGGTTACTCATAAATAATTTCCAAAGCAAACCGCTTCGGTAATTTTCTATCATAACGGCTATCGGCCCCTGATCGATAGCCAGGTAACTGTGAACAACCTGTTGTCCACTTACCATATCTTCATTAAAAGCATCGTAGAAACCGTAGTTGCCAAATAAAACTTTGCCTTTATCGAAATAAAAGTGACGCAGGGCATCCATCGATTCTTTGGGCGTATAAACAACAGATGATAATGCTGCTGTAGGTGAAACCGTTCCGTTTTCGTCGGGAGTATTCAGAGCGTGCGAGCTGTATCCGCTTATCGGATCGTCGGACGAAGTGAAGCCCCAGCTGTTTGCTCCGTATCCGGTGTGTTTACGGGGGTTCTCTTTTGCATAAGCCAGTTGAATTAATGCATGTGCCCGGTTCCGGTCGAAGTAATTAGTCAGTTCGTCCGAAAGTCCTTTGGGATTAAGCCCCAGGAATGAATAATGGGTGAAAAATAGCGGACCACCGTATTCCATTCCCAAATCGAGTTTAATGCCATAATAAGTTTTGCCGTTTAAATAGTAGCTGGAGTTTTTATAGCAACTGTCATACACAGCCTTGTTTATAGGGTAAGTGGGAGAGGAAGCTGCCAACACGTAGGTGATCATGGTTTCGTCGAAACCTTTGATGCGGTGGTTCATTTTCCAGCCATAGTTTTTCGACCAATGCCAGTAAAGTGCGTTTGTTCCCTGTGTGTACCAGCTCCATTCTACCGTTTCCCAGAGTTTGGTGATTCGGTTCACTAATGCTCTTTCGTTTTCATTGCCATTGCGGAAGTATTCGCGGGCAGTTAATAGGCCCTGAGTCAGAAAAGCTGTCTCTACCAGGTCGCCACCATCATCGTATTGGCTAAAGCTAAACGATTTCCCCGTGGCGGCATCGTACCAGTGAGCCCAGGCGCCGTGAAAGCGTTCTGTTTTTTCGAGAAAGCAGACAATTTTTTCTATCGTTCTATAAGCGTCATTACGACTGAAATAATTCCGTTCGGCACCGGCTATTAAAGCCATGATGCCAAACCCGGTTCCTCCAGTGGTAATAATATCACCGTTTGGATCGTTGCTGCTTTCGCGGGCCAATCCGGCTTGTGGTTGGGCATAGTCGTAGAAATACCGTGTAGTATACCGTTGTGTCATATCCAGCAAAGCTTCGTCGGTAGCTACGGGGATAGTTACTTTTACTTCAAATTTTGAAGCATCTTTATTCTCAACCGATAGACCTTTGGGTATTACCCGGTAGATGTATAGTTGTTCCTTTTGCATTCCTTTTCCAAAGAAGTCAAGGAAGTTATCAGAACCGGTTTCTGTTTTTTTCTGGAACTTTTTACCGCCATCAGTGGAGCGATAAACTTCGTACGTAAACCCGGTGCGGTTTTTCCATGTCAGCTCCGCATGTCCCGGATAACCGGCTCCGGTTAATGCTTCCGGCACCACATAATTCGGATTTTCAGCAAAGCTATTGCCGATGGTTAAGATTAAAAAGCTAAACAGGATAATTTTCTTTAGCATTGCAATTGTGTTTTAGCCACTGTCTGGCAGATGATTTATAAATAAGTATCAATGTTGTTTAGTCAGGCACACAGAATACACAGATTTTACAGAATATGTAAAGTTTATTTGATTATTGCATTTCTTGATAATGTGTATCTTAAATGGACTTTTCATTTTGTTTTCTCGTCTAATTTGTGTGTTCTGTGTGCTAATCCTTATCTAACCGACATTAAAAAATGAATTGATTTACGATTCTCAGAGTTGACCAAGTTCCACAGGGCCGGTTTCCCTATATACATAGAGAAACCGCTTTTGTGCCCGGGAATAACCTTGGAACTAAACAACAACCAAATATTTAACCTTGTATTTTGTGTACTGTTTATATTTTTTGCGGCATTGCAGTACAATGACCCCGACCCTTATGTTTGGATGCCT
>JAATGT010000062.1 GCA_015654525.1 Bacteroidales bacterium | reverse complement strand
CCTTTTCCATATCGGTACTCACCTTGGTTAAATTTTACGTTTATTCCCATAAGTTCAAAAAGGTGTTCAGATGGTGCCTTATAGCTATTGCCTTTGGTATTCCACCACTCCTGCACAGTTTGAAAAGGATCATCGTCACGACCTACATACACAATAACACCTCCCTTACGAACCCAATTTGCCAAATAATTATGTCCAACTGAAGTAAGAGGTTTCATATTCGAATAACTCATCACTAAAACTTTAATTTTTTTCAATGATTCTTCAATCCCAAGGTTTTCGAAATGAACCATTTCTACTGGAATGCCTCTCTTAAGCAGAGGTAAAGCCATTCCATAGAAATTAGACAACTGAGGATCCTCATAACCCTTATGAACGGGATAGCGCTGAAACATTATAGAATTGGCCAATAATATGCCAATTCCCGATGTACCATTTACTTTGTTTTCAGACAGAGGCATATCATTCAGGCAATTCACCATTACCTGCATTTGTGTGGCAAATGAAGGAGAGATTGCTTGCATTGAATCCTTGCCTTCCACAGGAAACTTTCCGAGGTAAATACGATTGGGCCAAGGCATTACTTCATACTTATTTACCTTTGGATATAACAGTTGCGCAGTAAAAGTGGCCTGATAATTTCGTTTATAATCGTTCCAAGAGCGAATACCATCTTCTATTGGATCGGTAAGAAAATAGACGGTCCGCTTAGTCGACTCCACCATCGAATAAATTGTACCATACTCCAAAAAAGCGTTCTCAAAGGTTCTTTCCTTCATTAAACCATTGTAATACACCGGAACTCGAGATGTCCCCGTCCAAACCTGTGCAATATATCCATCCACAGCAGAAAGAGAAGCTAAACTAGCTTCGGGACTTACAATCTGCCACGCTGCGTAATTTAGTAATGAATGGGTTGGCACAAAACATTTCAGAGCTACCCCTTTGGTTTTAGCATAGTTTTTAGCATAGCTGAATACGTCATTTAATGCATTGTAGTACAGTTGATATTTCAGTTTCGATGACAAGTAGGTCGCCTCCGGCGACAAATGTTGAGCAACCCATGGAAAACCATAATACTCCTGCCATGCATGCTTAAAAGCATCACCATATCCAGCTGCAGCCCAATACTCCGGTTCTTCAAGATAAATAGTTGTAACTCCGGCGTCAATGGTTTTTTTTAAGGACGATTTAATATAAGTCAAATATGATTTTGATGGATTTACGTAAGGCACGTCCTTGCTATGCCAAATAGTATCGCCTTTTACATCAACTTGAGCATCTTCAAAATGGGATTTACCATCAAACTCTCCGGTAAAATAATCCTGATAATTTCCCCATGCAATGCCGGTCATAAACTGAATCTGATAATCTTTCTCTTTCCAGGACTTGTATCGATTAGTGAATGTAGAATCCATCCCATAAAGAATAGCAATATCCGACCGGACATCATATTCTGGTAACCATTTATCGGCAATCTGGAAATAGGAATTGTTCTGAGAATACAAAACAGTTCCTCTAACACAGATTAACACAACCAACAAAAGAAACCTTTTTCGCAAGATTACCATACTTTGACCAATCTGTAAAGAGGATTTGCTCTTAAAATTCAGAACAAGTCCTCTAGCACAAATTAGCCTAACTAAAAAAAACAATCTATTTTTACCCATTAATCATTTATTTTACCAAAATCTCATCGGTAAACATCCACGAAGTGGATCCTTTAAACAAAAAGCCCTCAGGTATTTCACCAAAAGTTTTTATTTTCACTTGTATAAACCTTGCTTTACTCAAATTACAATGGACTTCAAAAGGCATCAAATAAGGTTCTCCTCGTTTGGATATGTCAGCATTTTTGGATTGTCCTACCGGTTGGAAATCAATGCCATTATTTGAAATCAGCACACTTACCTCCCATGGCAAAAAGATTCCACTATTGGCATCCGAAAGGAAATTTACAATTACAGACTTAAAATTCGTACTGTCTTTCATATCAACCACAAATACCACTTCCGGCTGCATAAATCCAAGCCATTTTTTATCTCTGAAAGACGAAGTACCCATAATACCGTTGGTAAGCGTGGAATCTCCTATTGATGGATATTGCAAATCATATGGTGTTACAAAGTGTACCGGTTTACCCAATGCTTTATTCACAGGAATAAAAACTTCGCCTTCAGCCAGTTCTTCTTTTTGCCGATACAACAATGCCTTCACTGTTGTTGCTTTATCTACTTCGAATGGTTGTTTATACACCTGCTCTAATTCGGTGTCAGCGCATACATATTTCACCGTCGCGCTATCAGTTATAGTGCTAATTGAAACAGTAGCCTTATTATTTTTATCAATTGTATAACTCAAAACCGGATCAGCAACCACCTGCATTAAATCAAACCAAGCAGTGCCTTTCTCCACCAATTTCAACTCAACAATGGCATTTGTAGAGGAATTTGGTGCTTTGAAAACAAACGAATATTTCTTCCACTCTGGCTCTAGCGTAAAACTTTTCTCTATTTTTTCATTTGCTATAGCTATTCTAAAACGAGGCATCTTAAGTTGTTTCAAGGCTTTGGCCCATATTGAAACATTGTAAGTATCGCCAGATTTCAGGATTATTGGCAGAAAACGAATCGTTTTACCAACACTGTCTGCAGGTGTTTGTGTCCGTAAACTGAACAGTCCATCAACACTCTGACGACTGTCGGTAAATACAGTGGCTCCTAAATCAGCCTTTCTTTCATCACGATACCCTTTACCCTGTCCTGTAGCAAGTCCAGGTGTTGCCACCTCTTCAAAACCTGGATTATATATTTTATTCCCCGGATAAACAAGGCTTTTATTCTCTGCTGCCTTTTTACGAACCAGATAAATTCTTGTTCCCAAAGCATCGATCATGTCTTCCAGTTTCGATCCATTAAGTGTCACCGATCGGTTTTCAAACCATAACTCAGCATTTTGAGCTCCTTGAATCTTCTCTAAATTCAGCGAAAACGTAAAAGGTCGATTTTCTTTATTTACAACTACAATAAGTTTGTTCCCTCTGTAAAAAAAGCTTTTAGCCAATATATCAGGGTTGCCTGTTACCAAAGTTTCCTGTGTTTCTGAAGATAGTAGAAAAGGGGTCATTTGGCTTACTTCCACAGCCATATTGCTACATTCCGACCATATTCCAACAGATTGTGGGTTGAAATTGGTTGCCGAACGTACGTAATATTGAATTCCCTTTACACCTTCCAAAAGTCCCAGATAAGTCATCACCCGAATTTCTTTTGGAGTCGACTCGCGTAGCCACATTTCCTGACCACCAAAAGCCTGAGGCACCAACCATATCGATTTCTTATACCTGAAATCCTGATTCATCTGCTGTATATATCCTCGAATATCTACCGATTTCGGTATCGGATATGGATCCGTCATAGCAATATCCATTGTTTTGCCGAATTCATGGAATTTCGAAGGCATCATAAACACGATGGAAACCGGATGATACGGATCAAGCTCATGAATAAGGTTATAGGCCTTTTCAAGCAATCGGGGATCGCGTCCCTGACCGTCCGGCTCATCATTAATATACCATGACAACAAAGCGGGATGTTCCTTAAATGCAACTATCTCACTTTTTAAAAGAGCTATTTTTTCTTCTTCATTTTTTTCTAATCCCTTGTCCCCATTGTGACCAGACCCAATCAACGAATTCAGTCCGTACTGCACTTTCATGCCCAATTGCGCACAACGATCCATGTATGCTTTTCGCTCAGGTAATCCTTCTGGCAAATTGCTCTGATAGGGTCCAATAAAATTGAACCCATTCAAGATTTCCTGATCAGGAATTTTGCCTACCGTTCCGCAATAAAAGCCAAAAGGGAAAAACGAAAGTCCGTTTACAATCAGACCTCCTGTTTCCCTGTCTATTTTCACCTCGTTATCTACAGGTTTTAATCGAATAATATCAACAATCGTATCTTTCAGTAATCTGTGTTGTGAATAGATTTTAGCAGAGAAACGATTTACTCCTAAAATCAACCTATTCACACCAACGGGAATGCGAAGGATTGAATCTTTAAACTGACATATTCCGATTATATGTCTTTTTGCATCCAACAGCTGAATCTGATACTGCGAAGCTTCTGAAATGCCTGGCAATACACAAACTAAAGTAGCTTCCTTTTCAGAAGTGTAGTAATTACTCTTGCTGAAAATATGGGCGTACTGCTTTAGAGAAGTCTCTGCATAAGCCTCACACATTATTGTCAAAAACAACGTTAACAGAATTGTTACTTTATTTTTCATTTAGAATGATTTCACACACAACATTGTACATCTACAATTATACGCCATTATTATCTTTATAACCCGTTAATTAGTAATGCCCCTATTTTCAGAATGAGAATGCGAGAGCAGGATATTCACTCTTTTTGGCAAAAGATGCTGGTACCATTACTATCACTTTATCACCTGTAATTGTCCACTTAACGGTAGTTCCGTTAGCTATGAACTTCATCTTTGCACCTTTTTTAGGGAGATCACCTTTCCATTCCACCGTTTTGGGGACGACTTTTCCTTCAGGAAGGCAAACAAGAGCATATTGAGTCTTACCATCTTTGCTTTGAGTGAAGAATGTATTTTCATCGCGACAAACTTTGCTGATACGAGTTCCGTAAATAGCAGCTCCATTCACTTTCATCCAGTCACCAATCTCTTTTAGTATTTTCACTTCCGACAATTCGACCATACCATCAGGACGTGGACCAACACCCAATAATAAGCTACCACCTTTGGCTACAATTTCAATTAGTTTGTGAATAACCTTTGTTGGGGATTTATATTGATCATTAGGAACAAAGCCCCAAGCATTACCCAGTGTAATGCAGCTTTCCCAAGGATGATCCAGGGCCTGTGCGGGGATAGCTTGTTCAGGTGTTTGATAGTTCTCATACGGTCCTGCAACTGTTCGATCGACAACCAATAAGCCCGGTTGCACTTCACGTGACATTTTAGCAATACGTGGAATATCTACCTCCTGATTCCAAGCTGGAATAGCGGCACCCCAACCACGAACTTCATCGGTTACGGTTTCGAGTGGGCGTACCCAACCGCCATCGAGCCACAGAATGTCAATGGAACCATAGTTATGCATTAACTCACTTATTTGATTGTAAGTGAATTGTTTGAAACGGTTCCATTTCCATGGGTATTTACGAATATCATAATTAGTATTCCGATCAGGCGTGGCATATTTAGACCACCAGAAATCTTGCGAGTGCCAGTCTGGTTTCGAAAAATAAGCACCAATCATAAATTCTTTGTCACGAAATGCCTGAAAAACATATTTAGCAACATCGGCTCTTGGATTAGCTGAGAAAGGGCCATTGGTTATTTTAAAATCAGTTTGCTTTGTATCGAACATACAAAAACCATCATGATGCTTAGTTGTAAATACCGCGTAACGCATACCAGCATCTTTTGCTGCCTGAGCCCACTGTTCCGGGTTAAATTTGGTTGGATTAAACACTTTGCTAAAATCCCAGTACCATTTCTTATATTCATCATACGTCATAGTACTATCGCGTTCTATCCAGGACTCAGAGCAAATTTGCCACGACTCGATAATACCAGAAACGGCATACAAACCCCAATGAACAAGTACCCCAAATTTTTGGTCTTGCCAATTATCTAGTTTTGCCTTTACTTGTGGATCAGTAGGCCACTGATAAGTTGACGATTGGTGGTGGAGATTATTTTCCTGAGCAGAAGCCACCAGCGGAAAAAATACAACGATCAACAATGAATAAAAAAAATGTTTCATATATAAATTCAAATGGGTTTTACCCCGTTAAAGTAAATGACCAAATAAGAGATTGCGGCATAGCACTCTTTTTTTCGACCGCGATAAAACGTATCCCATAATCGTCAAATGGAGCCACACAACACAAGTTATGTTTTTTACGGATAAATTCTTCCAAAAAAGATTATCTGAAATACAGAAAATATATCTTTTCTACGAACAAAAGGAAAGCAATTACTCATAAGTAAGTAAAACGACACACAACACACAGTCAAACTTTATCATTTTTGTAAAATAGATTACATCTATTTTACAAATTCGTCAATATGTATTTTTATCTTACATTAAAGATGAAAAATAAAAACATAGACAACTATTAATCAGCACAATAATCCGAAGGCAAGAATGGCCTCGAAATAAATTAGGGATTAAATACTTTATTAGCCCATTTTATCATAGTATATTTACACTTGATTATCAATCTTTATAATGTCATTACCAAGCAACAGTTGTACAATTTACAGTTCTTGGCTCTCTACCAACTATATCAAAAAAAATATGTATACTTTTGAAATCTGTGCAAATTCGGTAAGAAGCTGCCTTGCCGCTCAGGAAGGTGGGGTACAACGTGTTGAATTATGCTCTGCTATTCCCGAAGGGGGCACAACGCCTTCGTTCGGAGAAATTGCAACTGCCCGAGAAATGTTACATATTAAGTTGCATGTGATTATACGTCCCCGAAGTGGCGATTTTTTATATTCATCACTTGAAATAAAAAGCATGTTGAAAGACATTGAAATGTGTAGGAAACTGAATGTGGATGGTGTCGTTTTGGGTGTACTTAATAGCTCCGGAAATATCAATGTATCTACCATGAATGAGTTAATGGCCGCATCAAAAGGAATGTCGGTCACTTTTCACCGCGCTTTTGACATGTGCCCTGACCCTCATGCCGCACTTGAACAAATCATTAATCTAGGTTGCCATAGAGTATTGACTTCCGGACAACGCTCCACTGCCGAGGAAGGAATTCCGCTTCTAAAAGAATTAAATGTGCAAGCTGAGAATAGAATAATCCTATTAGCCGGATCAGGTGTAAACGAAACAAACATTCAGCGTATTGCTTCCGCAACAGGCATCTCTGAATTTCATTTTTCTGCTCGAGAAAAACAAGAAAGTAAAATGACATATCGAAACCCCATAGTATCTATGGGAGGTACAGTTCATATAAATGAATATGAGAATACTTTTACTTCATCTGGAAAAGTCAAAAGTATAATTGATGCATTATTGTATGCATAAAACAACACAAATGGCTTTCAAAGTATCAATAAGGCGAGTAATTATAAAATCATATCTGAAGTTTTGCTATAACACAAGCCCCCAGTATAATGTGTAAGATTTGGCGTTGGTCATTTTGTCCGGTATGTAAATCAAACCTATCAATAGAAAGTGGAAAAATTCACTGGTAAACAACGTTATAACTGTAAATATTGTGATAAAAGTTTTATTATTGAGTATATATCTAGCTGATCAGACTGATCAGTCTGATATGAATCAACAAATTATTCTTTTTGCTAAAAAAGGTTTGGGAATAGGAAGTACAGCAAGCATATTACGTATACCTGTCCCTCTGGTTAAAACGGATTATTGCCATAGCTGCTAAAACCCAACAAACACCCATTGCCAAGAGCAAAAGCTATGAAGTGGGTGAGATGAGAAGTTATATAGGGAAGAAGTCAGGGGCTTCGTTGGATTGTGTATACTTTGGACAGAAAAACTAAAGCAGTGTGAAGGTTTAATGTGGGACGACGTACCAATAAAATATTAAAGCGTGTGATCAAGAGTTTAGAGTTATCCCAAGCACGCATAGAATATATACTGACAAACTAAAAAGTTATCGTTACCTGATAGCGAATAAATTACAGAATACACTTGTGCATTCTACTAACCATTTTGAATGCAATAATCTTTCGATTCGAACATATTTGAAGCGATTGGATCAAAAAACGATTTGTTTTAGTCAAAGTTTGGTGCTGGTGCTGGCTGCGTTGCGGATATATTTTGGAGCTGAATGGCTTTTGACTTGTTTTGTGCTCGGAGAAATCGTTTTTTAAACTTTTTCTAACTCTTACCCATTTAAGTAATAGGAATAATATAATGCCCCATTTATTTGGTAATATGGAATTAAATTAGTACATTTGTCTCAATATGAGATATATAAAACTAAAAACAGAGGATATTGAGCTATTAGAATTGCTTGTCAAAACTAGTGCT
>JAATGT010000028.1 GCA_015654525.1 Bacteroidales bacterium | reverse complement strand
ATCTGAATTCGCGGATTCCTTACATCTGAAACAAACGATATTGCTTTGTGGACGGATGGCCAATTCGAAATTTCTATTGTCTTGGATAACATCGGCAAATGCTTCTGCTAATCCATATAAACGATCAATATTTTGCTCATAAATAGATTCACCGTATATGCGTAAGATCGCATAGGTATTCAGAATATGCATTGGATTGGTACATTCGAACGTAGTTTTTCCCGAATTATACCAATCATCGTGTTCTTGCCCTCCAAAAAGGTAATCAGCTTTTTGGGCAAATGTTCTTTTTGCGTAAACTCCGTTTTTATACAGTAACGCCGTAGATACCGAGGGTACCATCAATAATTTATGGAAATCCAGAATAACAGAGTCAGCTTTCTCTACACCATCTAGTAGGGCCTGGTATTTTGGAGAATATACCACTGCGGCACCATGTGCGCCGTCTACATGAAACCACACCTTATTTTTATTGGCCCAATTTCCAATCGCGTTTAAATCATCATACACTCCAAGTGCGGTAGAACAGGCACATCCAACAATACAAAGCACTTTTTTACCTGCTGATATACTCTGCTGGTACAAATCATCAAGTAGTTCTGTTTTCAATTGGAAATTGTCATCAACGGGAACTTTAATAACGTTAGACACAGGTAATCCCATGATTTTGGCGGCACGTTCAATGCTATAGTGGGCTTCACCTGAAACAAAGACCACGAGGTTATGGTAATCTTTTTCATCAAAATCCGAACGGGCGCTAAGTAATGCCGTAAGATTTGCCATTGTTCCTCCTGAGGTTATTATTCCAGATGCTTCCTCTCCAAATTTGAATTTTTTTACAAGATGACTGGTTATAACTTTTTCCAGGGCATTGCCCACCATTCCCATTTCATAGACCGGAAGGCTTTGGTTCAGATAGGCGATTACGGCAGAACTGATTATAGTAAGAGGTAAGGTGGCTGAAACCTGATGGCCTAAATATTTGGGGTTGTGGATGTTTATCGAATGCTTGATTACCGAGGAAAAAAGTGCTAAGGGATCGGTACTTGAAGCGGAAGTAAAATCCTTTTTCCAAAATTCCAGTTGTTCTTCAGGAGTCTTCCAATCCAACGTCTTTGTGGAAGAAGAATTGTTCAAATGTTCTGATATAAGATCTACGATAGCATTGGCATCTTTTTTAAATGCCGAAGCCGAATAGCTATTAACGATTAAGTCTTTCATAATTTGTATTTTTAATATGGTTCAAAGTAAAAGCATTTTTATTATGAATAAAAACGATTATTTTTCATATTTTTATTCCAAAATAGAATTAATATGGAAGTTCAGACCCTTAGGAATTTTTTAATTCTGTCAGAAAAGTTGAATTTTACGAAAGCATCAGAAAAATCTTTCATCGTACAATCCGCACTGAGCAAACAGATCAAGCAGCTTGAAGAGGAAATGGCAGTAACTCTTTTTAAACGTGACAAACGCAATGTCCAATTAACCCCCTCCGGCCGTTATTTCAGGCAGGAATTAACCAAGACCATTAACCAGCTCGATTATGCTGTGGAGCGGGCTCAGCACTTACATAAAGGGGAGGCAGGAGAAATTCGCATTGGTTATACCCATTCGGCTATGCAGTCCTTTTTACCCAAATTGATATATACGCTCAAACAACAATATCCTGATCTTAAAACAATATTGCTCGAAATGACGAATACCCATCAGGATTCGGCACTTAAAAACCGTGAAATAGATTTAAGTATATCTCCAAACCCGATCATAAATCCAGAATTCGAAAGCAAAATTCTTATTGAAGGAAACTTCGCAGTTGTTCTTCCAGTAAATCACCCTTTAGATCAGTCTAATTTTGAAAGTATTTCCCAGCTATCACAAGAAGCATTTGTTCTTCCACCAAAAACAGATGGTACCCTATACGTCGGGGTCATTGATTCTATTTTTACCGATGCAGGCTTTTTACCAAAGATCATACACGAAACTCCTTATGCAAATACCGGGATCCGATTAGTTCAGGGTGGGGTTGGTATAACTATTGAGCCAGCATATGGACTGTGTGGTTATTCGGATATTAAGATTATCGAATTAGATAATATCAGTCAAAAGGCT
>JAATGT010000100.1 GCA_015654525.1 Bacteroidales bacterium | reverse complement strand
CAGAATCTCAAAGAACGCTTGTCGTTTGTGTTGAATAACTTCGGCATAAAATACGACATTATATTTTGACCATTACTTATGTATGTTTATTGTCCGTAGGACATTCACATTATTCTCTGTTTATCCCCTACGGGGAATGGGTTATATCAGGGTTTCATTTTCTATTGATGTATATTCCCTACGGGAAATGACTTATTATAAATAGAATTTTTAGGTCTAATCACCTTCCCCACCCTTCTGAATCTTCATCCCTAAGCTCAGATAAGCTTTCAGAACCTTCTGAATCCTTATCCGAGGGGTCAGATAAGCATTCAGAACTCTCTGATTACCTATCCGAGGGGTCAGACAAGCTTTCAGAACCTTCTGATTAACACTCAAGGGGTCAGATGAACTTTCAGAACCTTCTGATTTAACTTCTGAGGGGTCAGATGAACATTCAGAACCCTCTGATTAACATTTTAAGGGTCAAACAAGCTTTCTCAACACTGAGAATCTCCATCCGAGCGGTCGGACAAGCTTTCCCAACCCAGGGAACGTTCATCCGAGGGATCAGACAGCTTTTCCCGATGTTGGAAATTAACATCCTAGGGCTCCGATAAGCTTTCCCAACCCGAGAATCACTATCCGAGGGGTCAGATGGACATTCCCCACCTTGGGACGCATTTTCCGAGCCCAAAGATACGAAATAATCGTAATTTATTAACTCTATTGCACAAAAAAAGGACAGGTTGCAACCTGTCCTCGATACATATCAGTTCATCACTTCAATTTCTCGGCATACACCAGTTTGTATCCGGGCAATAATTCGGGGTGCAGAATGGCAATCACATCCGAAAGCACCAAATCGGGGCGTGCTACAGCACTTTCCCAAAAATCATTGGCCGTGGAAGGCAACAGGCGTTTATTGAAATTGTAAACCTGCTTCAGTTGTACCGGGCGGAAGAGTGCGTGTTTTGAATCTGCTTTCACCAGCTCGTCCAGCGAATTAAAATTACAATTCAACCACACGTCGGTTGTAGCGAAATTTTTCAACACCGTTTCCACGTTCAACGGCAGACTTCCGGCCGTAGTATCATTGGCATAAAAGTAGCGGGTACCCGCATCGGCAAACAGTTTGCCCATAAAATTACGTCCCGACGGCATATACCACGTTCCGCGGAAATTTGATCCCGCCATAATATTAGGTTTTACCTTTACTCCTGCCGCTTTTGCTTTTATCTCGTTGTATAGTTTATCCACATCGGCAAAAATGCGGTCGGCCTGTCTCTCTTTATTATAAAATGCTGCCACAAATTTGATCCATTCCGCCCGTGCCAACAGCGAAGTTTCCATCCATTCGTTATTAAACAGCACAGGAATTCCGGCTTGCGAAACACGTTGCGCGTAAGGGTCATTCTGGTTATAACCACTCATCATCACCGCTCCGGGTTTCAGCTGCAGGGTTTTCTCTACATTGATGGTAAAAGCATCGCCCAAATCGGCAATCCGTCCTTCTGCAAAGCGTTTGTTGATTTCTTTATTGTAGATAATGCGTGGCGAACAAACGCCCACAATGGTTTCCACCTGCCCCAGCAAACTCAAAAACTCAAAATGAGTGACCGAGGTAGCAACCAACGTACGAAGCGGAACCTGCACCTTTGTGCCATTGGCAGGCGTTTTTACGGAAACATCTTTCACCAGGTAGTAGCGGGCATACACCGTACCTTTCACCCACGGGCTGTACACAATCACTTCTTTATAATCCGGGAAATACTTAATGGCAAAACCCTGCGCATAACTAAGTTTTAGTGAGTCGGTGGTTTGCGCATCGGTTGTTTTGGCAGTTTTGGGAGTACACGAAAACAAAAAGCAAAGGCAAAGTAGTGGTAACAGCCCCCTAAATCCCCCACAGGGGGACTTCAAAGAGCCTGAGATTAAACTTTTTTTCAACATTCGTTTCTTTTATTCTTTTATATTTCAAAGCACAAAAAACGCAGAGCTGATTTGCCTGCAATTCTTGACATACAAAATTATACAGTATTTTTATTACTGCAAAGATACAAGGAAATTACAAATGACAAATGATACTATTCCTATTTCTTTAAGTCCCCCTTGGGGGATTTAGGGGGCAAATGTTAGTTTTTGGTAGTAGCCGAACCACCGACCGACGATTCGGGTTCATTTACAAACATCCAGAAAACAACCGAAGCACTAACCAGCAATCCGCAAAAGATATACAACAACTGATGGTTACCGGTGGCTTTAATGACGTTGGCCACCCCGTTGCTCATCATCTGAGGCAATACGACTGCTAAATTAAACACACCCATATACAAACCCATCTTGGCCGGGTTCACGCGTTCGCTCATAATGGCAAACACAATGGAAATAACAGCCGACCAACCGATGCCTACAAGGAACATACCGATATAAAAGTCGAGCTCCACCCTACTGAAATAGGCAATATAGAAATAGCCGATTACCGAAAAGATAAGTGCCCCGATGTAAGTCCTTACCCTACCAATGCGCTTGGCTATGGATTGTAATATCAAGGGGAAAATAGCCCCAATCAAGTTGAGGATAAAGAAGCCGAGCGAAACAATATTGCCCACCGACGAAGCCGGGGTTTGCGCTGCACCCGTGAGTTTTTCGGCAAACCAGTTGGCGGTAATGCCTTTTAGTCCGATGTTAGGAAGAATCTGATTCTCGATGAAAAAGCCGGAAAGAATAAACATGCTCTGAAAAGCCACCCAGGTAAACGAATGTGCAAGCATGATTTTCTGAAACTCATTGCGGTTCGACGGGTGTTTAATTCCCTGAACAATGATGATAATGCCAATGATAACCGAATAAAGTAGTGCGGCAATCAAAACCGGATTGTGCCACGCGCCCAACGCTTCGGGGAAAAAGTGGAAAAACAGACTGAAAATGCCAAACATCAAAAATCCATACAGCGGAAATATTTCCTGAAATATCTGCAAGACACCAAATTTCTCCTGATTTCCGGGCAGAGCAGCTTCCTGTTCCTTTTTTTCCTGTATAAACAGAATGGGAAAAACAGCTGTGAGAAACACAATGCCTGCCGCAATGTACAGCAGCATTTCATTTCCAAAAAGCATCGATAAAAAGTACGCAAATACGCCGAAAAAACCCGAAATGATCTGCATCCACACATAACCGGCAGTGCGCACCTTGCCTTCGGGAGTCAGGTCGGCAATAATGGAGCGAGCGGGGTTGAAAGTTACGTTGACCGACAAGTCAAGGAACAACGCAATGACGGACGCAATGAGGATAATGTCCGAAATGCCCGTGATATGCGAAATGCCCCGGATGTGAGGCAGTGTAAGGAAAGCAATGCTGCTGACCAGTCCACCAATAATGATAAACGGCCTGCGACGACCACCCATAAACCAGACATTATCGCTCAACAGGCCCACGATGACCTGCCCAAAGATGCCCGCAATGGGTCCGGCCAACCAAACGAAGGCCACATCGTGAATGTCCAGATGATATTTATTGGAAAGTATCCAGCTCAGTGCAGCAATTTGAGTGGATAACGCAAAACCAACCGCCGTAGCAGGCAGCCCAAGCAATGCCAGAAAAGCATTGCTCATTTTCTTTTGAATGTTCAGCATAGTGTGTTAGATGTTAGAGTCAAGAAACCGGAAGTTTATATCCGGTTTCTTTTTCGAAAATAAAATACAATGATATTCATTTTCGGCGAAAAAGCAATACTAACTTAAAAGCTGAATAAAAAAAAGATGCCGCAAACGTTTTCTAAAAATATATTTGACGTTATTAACTGCGTGTTATTTGCTTCGCGATATGTATAGTTATTAGCCTTCGACGATATGTGTTTTGCGTTATCCGGCGATTATTTACATTGCTGATTGTAAAAACAACATCCAACATTGGGTGCCAACAAATGAAAAACGAATAACATACCGTTAATAACATCGAAGAATAATAACGATTAGTAACGTGGAATGAATAACGCCGAAAGCAAACAACTTTATAGGCTCTTGCTTATTCCGTCAATATAGTTCAAAATCTCATCGCGCCCTACGCGTTTTTCGGACGAAGTGAGGAAAATCGGTGGCAGCTCTTCCCATTGTTCGGACAGTTTATCTTTATAGGTCTGCACGTTCGATTTTCCTTTGGCATGTGTCAGTTTATCCAGCTTGGTGAATACGATAGAAAACGGAACACCGTTCTCGCCCAGCCATTCCATAAATTCCAAATCGATTTTCTGGGGCTCGTGCCGACTGTCAATTAAAAGAAACAAACATGTCAGTTGCTCGCGGTTCAAAATGTAGCTTTCAATAATGTCCTGCAACTGGTCGCGCATCTTTTTGCCGGCAGTAGCATAACCGTATCCGGGTAAATCGACCAAATGCCAGTTGTTATTGATCAGAAAATGATTTATCAACAGCGTTTTTCCGGGTCTCGACGAAGTCATTGCCAAATCTTTGCGGTTGCAAAGCATGTTGATCAACGATGACTTGCCCACATTAGAGCGTCCGATAAAAGCATATTCGGGTAATTTACTATCGGGGCATTTCAGATAATCAGTGTTACTGATTATAAATTCGGCAGATTTTATATCCATAATAATTTTAGTTACGAGTTACAAGAAAAGAAGTTACAAGTTTACCGCGCAGAAGTTCAAACGATTCATCGCCATTATCAACTATCAATTGTCAACTATCAACTGATCAACCGACACCATCCACATGCCTGCAAAGGTAATCAATCCGTTTATCATCAGCAATTCGTAGCCCAGTGGGTACTTAAACTGGGTGCTGGTGAGTAAATTCAGACCAAAACACAGCATGGGTGAAGCCACTGCTACGTAAGGTACCAGCTTGTCGCGGACAGGTCGTTTGGTAAACAGCCCAAAGGCAAACATACCCAGCAAAGGTCCGTAGGTATAGGAGGCAATGGTATAAATGGCATCGATAATGCTTTTATTATTCACCGCTTTAAAAACAAGCATGATCAGCACAAACAATACCGACACACCGATGTGCGTAAAGCGACGTTTACGTTCGGCCACGCGGGGAGTATTGCGCTGAACACCCAGAATATCTACCGAAAAAGAGGTGGTGAGCGAAGCCAAAGCCGAATCGGAACTGGCAAAAGTGGCTGCAATGATGCCTATAACGAACAGAAAGGTGACCACCGACCCCAGATATTGCGTAGCAAACAAAGGCAAAATATCGTCGGACGAAGCAGGCAGGGCAATATTGTTTTTGGCAGCAAGCATCAGCAGCATGGCACCCAGTGTGAGGAACAACAAATTGAGCGGCACAAACGAAAATCCGTACCAATACATGTTTTTCTTGGCATCGCGCAGACTTTTGCAGGTGAGGTTTTTCTGCATCATATCCTGATCGAGACCAGTCATAACGATGGCAATGAATATGCCGCTGAAAAACTGCTTGAAGAAGTTCTGTTTCGAGTGCCAGTCGTCGAACACAAACATGCGGGCATGTCCGCCGTTAATCAGTCGGGTGCTAAACTCGCTCAGGTTCATATCCAACTGTTTCGACACCTGAAAAACCAATAAAATGAGAGCCGAAATCAAACAAACCGTTTGCAAAGTATCGGTCCACACAATGGTTTTGATGCCACTCCGGTGCGTGTACAGCCAAATGAGAAAAACCGCCACGGTGGCCGTCACCACAAAAGGCACATGCCACGAGTCGAAGATGATATATTGCAGAATAAGTATGACCATATAAAGACGTACGCCCGACCCCACAGTGCGCGACAACAAAAAAAACGAAGCACCGGTTTTATAGGTATACGTTCCGAAGCGTTGCTCCAGATACGTGTAAATACTGGTAAGGTTGAGCCGGTAATAGAGCGGAAGCAGCACGTTGGCAATAATCAGGTAGCCGAAAAAGAACCCGAAAACCATTTGCATATACGTAAACTGCGTGCTGCCCACCCAGCCCGGCACCGACACAAAGCTTACGCCCGAAATGGACGAACCGAGCATGCCGATAGCTACTACCCACCAGGGCGATTTCCGATTTCCGAGAAAGAATGCATCATTGTCGGTGCTCTTGCGCCCTACAATGTACGAAATAAGCCAGAGCGCCGAAAAGTAAACGACTATAATTAATAAAATGGAAATACCCGACATGAGCAGAATATGCTAATAAAAAGCGCTTATGATTAATGATTTGAAAATGCTTAGCCGACGATCGTTGGTCATTGCAATGGAGTTTCGTCGGAGCTAACCTGCCACAAAAATAGCTAAAAATGGCTGAAACAAAATGCAGCGGACAAAAATAGTTTTGAACCGGTTTTTTTTTCTATTTTTGCATTCGAATATAAAGAACAGTGTTCTATTCTGTTTATTGATACCAATAACTGTTCTCAGAAACTATTCACTGAAATGAGTCAACAACAATTTTCTTCTTCGCTGCTTGAAAATGCGGTCAATGAATTTGCTAAACTTCCCGGCATAGGGCGTAAAACGGCATTGCGACTGGTGTTGCATCTGCTGAAGCAATCGGAATACGAAGTGGAGGTATTTGGCAAAGCATTTATTCAGCTACGAAGTGAAATTCAGTATTGCACAGTCTGTCATAACATCTCGGATACCGAAATTTGCCAGATTTGCAACAATCCGTCGCGCGACCACGAGACGGTTTGCGTGGTGGAAAACATCAAAGATGTGATGTCCATCGAAAATACGCAACAATTTCGCGGATTGTATCATGTGCTGGGCGGAATTATTTCGCCTATGGATGGTGTAGGACCCAAAGACCTGGAAATTGAGAGCCTGATAGAACGTGTGCAAACCGAAAATGTAAAAGAAGTGATTCTGGCACTTAGTACTACTATGGAAGGCGACACCACCAACTTCTACATTTTCCGCAAACTGGCTCCGCTAAACATAAAAATAACCACTATTGCCCGCGGCATAGCCATTGGCGATGAACTGGAATACGCCGACGAAGTTACGCTTGGCCGTTCGATATTAAACAGAGTAGAATTCACCAATTCATTTAAATAAAACATGGAAAAAATAGTAAAAAGAATTAACCTTGCTTACTCTCTCATTTACACCGCAACTATATTGGCAACTATTATAGGCTATGTGCTTACATCGACCGGAGAATCGACCATACCCAGCCCCAAAAGTGAGCTGAGCATCTCGTTGTCGACCCTCGTTATTGCCTATATCCTCATTTCCATACCGGCTGCTTTGGCTATCTTTCACCGCAACACAAAAAAATGGGCGGCTATCGAAGACCGTTTTACTAAAATAAATAAATACGTTGCCGGTGCTAAATTACGTTTGCTTGTTGTAGGACTAGGCTTAGTGATGAGTGTTGTGATTTTTTACATCTTGCGTACTCCGTCTATGATTTTCTGCGCCGGAATCGCAGCAGTAGCCTTGCTGTTTTGCCGACCATCCGAAAGCAGAATCATTTCGGACCTGAAGCTGGATGAAGAAGAGGACGATGAACAATGATTAACGGTTAATGATTAGTAATTAATAACAAACCAACTACAATCAGTAGTTAGTAATTAATGATTAGTGGTTAACGATCAATTATCAGTTACTTTCAGAATTCAGACTTAAAAAAGTTCAACCATTTAAACTCTATTATGATTATTGCTGTAGACTTCGACGGAACTATTGTCACCCACGAATATCCGGCCATTGGAAAAGAAATTCCGTTTGCCATCGATACCCTTAAACGTTTACAAAAATTTCCCGACTATCAGTTGGTATTATGGACGGTTCGCGAAGGTCCGTTGCTCTATGAGGCAGTGGAATATTGCCGCGAAAGAGGACTGGAATTTTATGCCGTCAATAAGAATTATCCTGAAGAAAAAAACGACGATATGGAGCCACGGAAACTAAAAGCCGAACTATTTATCGACGATCGGAATCTGGGCGGGCTGCCCGACTGGGGGGTCATTTACCGAATGATTACCACCGGCAAACATTTTCAACCAATCAGCAACGAAATAGAGCCAGAATACCAATTACCCAAAAAGAAAGGTTTTTTGAAATCGCTGTTTGGATAAATAATACATATAAATTAGTTACTTAAGCACCAGCACAACCAATACGCCCTTGTTCGAAAACGATAAAATACGACTCAGAGCCCTGGAACCCGAAGATCTGGACAGGCTATACGCATGGGAGAACAACCCGCTGCTGTGGGATGTGGGCAACACCCGCAACCCCTACTCGCGGTTCATCCTCAAACAATACATCATTCAGTCCGACAAAGACATTTACGACAACAAACAGTTGCGCCTGATGATGGTCAGCACTGAAACCGGCGAAACAGTGGGTACGGTGGATCTGTTCGATCTGGACATTCACCACAGTCGCGTGGCACTGGGTCTGTTTGTCGATAAAGCCTTTCAGGGTAAAGGTTACGCCCGTGCCAGCCTGCATGTGGTGGAAGATTATGTGTTCAACTTTTTGAAAATAAACCAACTCTACTGCCACATTTCCGAAACCAACACTGCCAGCCGCCTGCTGTTCGAAAAAGAAGGATACGAAACCAACGGCATTCTCAAAAACTGGATCAGAACCATGGATGGATACGAAAATATCATTCTCTTTCAATTGTTCAGAGACACTTATCGGACTCGCTCCAACCCCTAACATTCGGTTTATCTACTCATTGGCGTATAATTTTCCACACCGGAGCATTATACGCCTCTTATTTTTCCTCTTTTTAAATTCTTCTTTTTAGTGAAATGGTTAACTTTCAATCAAAACAGCTAACCAACTCATACCCTCCCCCTTGTAAAAATCAAAAAGCACTCAAAAGCAAATGCTTTATTTACAAGCTATTTTAAAATAAATACAATTTTCTATAAAAATAATTTCATTTTTTCTTTGTTATTTCAAAACAATAATATAATTTAGGCCCCATAAAACACAAGGGGCGTACTGTTTAAGTATACATTAATGCCCCAACGGTATTTGTTGTTCTTTGACTTTGTATATTCATTCAGCTACCAACTTCCGAAAAATAGTATCAAAAACTGTAAAAGCCCGCATACGCACCGGGCATCTGTAAAATTTTCAACGAGACTAACTGGAAACTTTTGATGTCTGTGAAATTTTCAGCAAGTCCAACTGGGTACTTTTGGAGTCTATGAAATTTTCAACGAAACCAAATGAAAACTTTTGATGTCTATGAAATTTTCAACAAGACAAAATGGAAGCTTTTGGAGTCTATGAAATTTTCAACGAAACCAAATGAGAACTTTTGATGTCTATGAAATTTTCAACAAGACTAAATGGAAGCTTTTGGAGTTTATGAAATTTTCAACGAGACCAAATGAGAACTTTTGATGTCTATGAAATTTTCAACAAGACAAAATGGATACTTTTGATGTCTATGAAATTTTCAACAAGACAAAATGGATACTTTTGATGTCTGTAAAATTTTCAACGAGACCAACAGGAAACTTTTCACTCCATAACAGAAAGTCAAAATCGCCGAATGAATAAAAATGATAGATTAGACAAAATATATTTACAACCTTAGATAATAATTTAATCTTAAAAACAAAATGAAAAAAATTCAATTTACAACTGTGTATGTCCTGCGTTTGTCAGTCGACAATATTTTAGGACTAGTGAAATCAACCATCGACCTGGCAATCCTCGTCAGAACCGAATTGGGCGATATGGTAAACGCCACATTGACCCAGCTAATCAACGACAAAGAAAAGTTTGAACCTATGGTCAACACTCCGCGCAAAAGTGAGCTGACCGACGAAGTAAACGCAGTACATAGCACCCGAAAAAGTTTATTTTCAGAAACCAAACGCATAGTGACTTTACACATGAAAGGGCGCGACAGCACAAAAAAAGCTGCGGCGCAGAGTTTCAACTTTTTCATCACACCTTATTGGAATAAACTCTCCGATCCGATGAATACCTTGACCGGTATTTTGCACGAAATGATCGAAAAATACAAAAGCGAACCTGAATTACAGGCCGAAGCCAAAGAGTTAAGTGTAGACAGTATAATGCTGGAAATAGAAACTGCCAACATTAAATTTAATGCACTCTTCAACCAAAGGCTGGCCGACGAAGCCAATCGTGAATCGTCGGCTTCGGCACAAAAAACCACGGTATGCGCCTCGTATGCCGAGTTTTCCAACGCCCTCGAGCAACAGGTCAACTTTGCACCCAACGAAAACAGCATCAAACTTTTCAATCAGTTGGAAGAACTCAGAAAGAAATATCAAAATTTCGGAGCAAAGGGCAAAGATGAACCCGAGCCCGAAACTCCCAAAGCCTAAATAAAACAACTGCCATAGTTGATTTTTTCCAGAGGTAGGTTTATTAGAAAATTATTTAGTCAAAGACAGACTGATTCGTGAGAATCGGTCTGTTTGTTTTAGTGCCAGATATAAAGTACACTCCAGACCCAAGCTCGTTACCCCTTAAAATAAAAACAGCAAGCCAGTTCCGGCTTGCTGTTTTTATTTTAAGTTCGGCTGAATAAATCAGGCATTCACATATACTTCCAACAAGGTTACATTTCCCTCCGGAATCAATCCCAGTTCATCAATACTAGCCGGAATCAGTACCGTATCGCCTTTATTGACAACAGTTTTTTCGCCTTCAAAGTCAATTACGAAATCACCTTCGAGACACATGTAAGCCACAAACGAATCGAGGGTGGCATAGTTACGCGTCACTGCATGATCGAACTTCAGCATATTGGTGGTAAAATAATCGCAGGTCACTAAAGGCGTAATTTCATTTAGCAGCGGTTGGTAATTCGTTCTCGGCTGCTTCGATGCACTGAAGTTAATCACATCCAGCGCTTGCTCGGTGTGCAATTCGCGCTCGTTACCCTGATCGTCAGTACGCTTATAATCGTAAATACGATAGGTAATATCGCTACTTTCCTGAATTTCAGCCACCACGATTCCTTTACCAATGGCATGAACCAGTCCGGCAGGAATAAAGAACACGTCGCCTTTTTTCACCGGCACCCTTTGCAACAAGTCTTCCACCTTATCATTGTCCAACGCATCCAGATAGTCGTCTTTACTGCAATCTTCTTTGAAACCGATAATCAATTCTGAACCCGGATCGGCATCTATAACGTACCACATCTCCGTTTTACCGTAAGAGTTATGACGTTCGGCAGCTACTTCGTCGCCCGGATGTACCTGAATTGACAGGTTTTCGTTAGCATCAATCAGTTTAAACAAAAGCGGAAACGACAAACCGAATTGATCGTAAATAGTATCGCCGACCAACTCACCCATATAAATTTCGATCAGTTCCGCCAGGTTATTACCCGCCAGCAGACCGTTAGTCACTACCGATTCGTCTCCTTCATAACCCGATAGTTCCCAGCTTTCGCCCAGCTTATCGGTTTGAGCCGCTTTGTTAAATAAACTTTTTAGTTTGGTTCCGCCCCAGATCTTATCTTTGAGAATCGGACTGAATTTTAATGGATAAAGCATAGTAATTGATTGTTTATTAAGTTCTATAAAACAAATAAACAACTAATAATTACAGCATCTGAAAATTATTAGTTGTTTATTATTAGCTATAAAATTGTATTTTATTCGGCTTTTACTCTGTTGGCAAGTTTTTGTTCCCACACCCACGCACTACGCAAGGTGTCTTCCACTGTTTCTGTAGCAGTCCAGCCAAGTTCGTTGTTAGCGTACGATGGGTCGGCCCATACTTTTTCAATATCACCCTCTCGACGATCAACAATTTTGTACGGAATCGACACCCCATTCACTTTTTCGAATGTTTTGATAATTTCTAATACCGATAATCCGCGACCGGTTCCAAGGTTGAATGTTTCGACATGCGCTTTAGCACGTTTGTTCAACATGCGTTGCACAGCAATAACGTGTGCTTTAGCCAAATCAACCACATTGATGTAATCACGAACGCATGATCCGTCGGGCGTATTATAATCGTCACCAAAAATCAATAATTGTTTGCGCAACCCTCTGGCTGTTTGTGTAACAAAAGGCAGCAGATTGTTGGGCACACCACTCGGCAATTCACCTATTTCAGCCGACGGATGTGCACCGATCGGATTGAAATAACGAAGAATGGTACTCTGGTAACATGGATTTGCATGAATGGTATCACGAATAATTTCTTCGCTTATTTGCTTGGTGTTTCCGTAAGGCGACAAGGCCGGTTTAATCGGTGCACTTTCGGTTACAGGCAATACATCCGGTTGACCGTATACGGTACAAGAAGACGAGAACACAAAGTTCTTTACCTTATGTATCGGCATCAGTTGTAATAAATTGATCAACGAAACCAGGTTATTGCGATAATACAGCAACGGTTTTTCAACCGATTCGCCAACCGCTTTACTTGCTGCAAAATGAATAATTGCATCTATGCCTTTGTATTTTTCGAACATGCGATCCATACTTACATAATCTACACAATCGATATTTTCAAACGCAGGACGAATACCCGTAATCTTCTCAATACCGTTCAGCACATCAATACTCGAATTGGAAAGATTGTCAACGATTACAACATCAAAACCAACTTTCTGCAATTCTACAACCGTGTGCGAACCGATATAACCTGTTCCACCGGTTACTAAAATTTTTGCCATATAATTATTTAGATATTATTTGAATAGTTTTTCCGGGTAAATACCTTTGCGTATAAGTTCATTGATTTTCAAAACCACTTGCGGGCGATCTTCGGCATATGTTACTCCAAACCATTTTGAGGGAGTATCCAACACTTTACATGTTGCTTTTTTCTCAACTATCAGGTTATTTACTGCCAATGGAATATAAAATTCAGATTTCAGTTTCTGACCGTTTTCAGCTAAAAACTCCTTGAAGTACTCTACCGAATAATCAAAGTAATCAGGTGTAAAGCCCCACATATTCATGGATACCGGAGTATTGGATTGTAAAGAAACTTCTTCGCCTTTTTCGTCAAGATAAACGATAGCTCCACCCTTTTCCTCAATATGTGTCCGTTCAACTACGTTTTGTAAAAGTTGATTCTCATCAACCACACAAACTCCACGACTTACAGCTCCACTTTCCGATAAAGTATTTCCTACCCGATAGCCTACCATACAGTACTCATTCTTTTTGCCTTCTACGCCACGTAAAAAGTCTGCCAAAATAGCAAAAGATTCCTGACCATAAAAATCATCGGCATTAATTACTGCAAAAGGCTCATGAATAACGTCTTTTCCCATCAACACAGCGTGGTTTGTTCCCCAGGGTTTTTCGCGTTCGGCAATGTAAGTACAGCCTTTGGGCACATTACTGATTTCCTGAAATACAATATCCGTATCAATTAAATCTTTGAATTTGTCAATAACAACAGTTTTAAAATCTTTTTCAAAACTTCCACGAATCACAAAAACAATTTTCCCGAATCCGGCTTTAATTGCGTCGTAAATGGAATAATCCATAATCGTTTCGCCATTAGGACCAAGACCATCCAATTGTTTTAAACCGCCATAACGGCTACCCATTCCTGCTGCCAGTACAAATAAAGTTGGTTTCATATTACTTTTTTTTAGATTTAGAGGCGCAAAGTTAACCAATAGTTTTGAATTGAGGAACAATTCATTCCGCATTTTATGAACAATTATAAGTCAAAAAAGTTAAGATTTCATTTCAATAAAATTTTCAGCCATTGTTGAAAACTTCTTTAAATTCCAGCAATGCTCAAAAGATCAAAATTCCTACCTTTGCGCTAAACTAAGCCTGATATGTCATATCAATATAACAAAAAACGTCTCATTAAATTCACCTGTGGTCTAATCGGAATAATCAGTATGGCCTGTTTAAGTAGTCTGCTTTTTCTCCATTACCATGACAAAAAAGCAACATTAACTAATTTTTCGGAATGTAATCATCGCATATATGCCAATCTCCCCATCTCACCCAGCGACAAATTAAATGACCTGAATGAAATCCATTTGCTTCATGCAAAAACCAATGGTTTACAACAGACGTTTGCTACAAATGATGAATTCTATTCGAAGATCGACAGTCTGAAAGAACACAAGATACTGGTTGAAGTTACCGAAAACCGTTTCTATCAATTAAAGTCATTAACTCACTCCTTACCTTATTTAATTCCCGAAGCCATTGATATGCTCAATGAAATAGGCTATCGGTTTCAAAAACGATTGGCTGAAAAGAAATACAACAATTACCGGTTCAGAATTACCTCTTTGCTCCGAACCGAAGAAAACCAAAGTAAACTAAGTCATCACAATGGCAATGCTACCGAACACTCGGCACATCTATATGGCACCACCGTAGACATATCTTACAAAAACTTCTATAATACAAAAACCGACACGATTGAGAGCAGTTACGAAGCGGTACAGACACTGACCAAAGTTTTAATAGAAATGCGACAGGAATGTAAGTTTCTGGCTGTTCGCGAACGGAAACAATCATGCTTTCATCTCACTGTAGTGCTTTGCAAACCAAACAACAAAGAAAATTAATCAATATTTTTCAAGAAAATAGATTATAAAAAATGATTTTTTCATTAACTTTGCACTCCGAAAGAAGAAACAACGCTACTTTCGTTCAAAAATGACTTCGTAGCTCAGTTGGTAGAGCAACAGACTCTTAATCTGTGGGTCGTGGGTTCGACCCCCACCGGGGTCACCGAAAAAAGAGATCAATATCTTGAGAATAAGATATTGATCTCTTTTTTATATATGCTCTGCATTGAAAATTAAATATTTATATTTATTATCATTACCTCCCAATAGCCTTATTCTCTTCATTAATTCTTACAGCCAGTACAATTGCATTAAGCACCGTGAAAGTCACTGCCGTAAAATACAAACCAAATATCAACGGAATAATTGCAATTTCGACAATAACAATTATATAGTTTGGATGCTTAAAGTATTTGTAAGCCCCTTCCTTTACCAGTGGAGCATTCGGGATATGATAAATTTTCGTATTCCAATATTTCCCCAACGACAGGACAACCCAAGCTTTAAGAATCAGAAGAAAAACACAGGAAACAAGTAAAAACATGCTAAACGAAACCGGTTGTTTTGTAGAATACTCGATTATGAGTGAGAGAAAAAACAGCACATGAAGCGCGACAATAAAAGGATAATGCTTTTGTCCGGACTCTATAGCTCCCTGCTCCAACAACCACACTTCATTTTTTCCTGACAACACCAATTCTGCAACTCTCAACAAAATAAGAACGACTATAAAAGTGATAAAAACCATATTATTCTCTATTCATTTGAAGTAAAACCATCTCACACGAAAATCCTGGCCCCATAGACACCATCAGCCCATAGCCATTTTCAAAACCTTGCGTAAAAAACCTTTCTAAGACATATAAAACCGTAGCACTGGACATATTGCCATTATCATTCATCACTTCCCGTGTGTGTTTCAAAAAATCACCATCTACAGCTAAAGCATCCCGATAGGCAGTTAATACTTTTTTACCTCCGGGATGAAAAATGAAATTCTTTATGTCGGAAAGTTTTAGATTATTCTTATCCAGGAATGAAGCGACATCATTATTTACGTTTTTTGCAATAATCGTCGGAATATCCGACGAAAATAGCACTTTAAATCCCTTATCCATAAACTCCCACCCCATTACATCAAGTGAATCATAATACAATTTGCTCTGCGTAGCCAAAAAGCTAATTTTGTTTTTTGTTTTATTCACGTGATTATCTCCGGTAATAAGACAGGCTGCAACCCCATCAGCAAACAAGCTGGAGCCTATAAAATTACTCTTCGTGTAATCATCGCGCAAAAAAGTGAGCGAACACAATTCCACTGCAACAAGTAAAACCGCCGCATCGGGATTAGCCTTAGCTAAAATACAAGCTTTTTAATAACCTGATACTCCACCGCCACAGCCTAAACCAAAAATAGCCATGCGATTGATATTTTGATCTAATCTCATTTTATTAATGATAAGAGCATCTAAACTCGGAGTGGAAAGTCCGGTAGTGGAAATGAAGATAATATCAGTAATCTCTTCCTTCTTAATTTGTGCAGAAACAACACATTGTTCTATAGCCTTAACAGAATACTCCAAAGACACTTGAATATATTCATTATTTTGTTCCTGAAAATCATGTAAATCTGAATAGTAATCAAGCGGCTTACAGAAATTTCTTGTTATTATTTCCGTATTATCAAATGCACTCAACATCCTTTCTACTTGCGGATAGGAAGGCGCAAATAATTTTTTTGCATATTGTTTTACTTCTTGCTGATCAACCTTAAAAGGAAAGTCAATTTTTGATAAAGCTGCTAATGATGGCATAGTTTATAATTTTCAATGTTATATTTGATTCTATTTACTTATCAAACATTTAGACTGGAAGAAAGTTTCTGTTTCAGCAACTTTCTTTTTTATTAACCTGAAATAGTTTTTATTCATTGACTAATTTTCAATTTTCTTTTGAACAATCTAAGAAAAATAAGGTTAGATAAATATATCTTAATTGGCAGAGAAACAGTATGGCATTTTTTAGACAGGAATTGAAATCAACGTACTGCTTTATATTCATCATTTTCGAGGAAACAAAAAAAATAAAAAGGTAAAAAAATAGTAAAATCAGAT
>JAATGT010000118.1 GCA_015654525.1 Bacteroidales bacterium | reverse complement strand
CTTTGTTGTTTTAAATATATTCCCTTACTTTTGCATTGTTGAAGAAATAAGTTTTATACAATTTGATGAAAAAATATTTAGAGGATAAAATATTTAAAATTATCTCCGAAGCTGCTGATGAACAGCAACAAGAATGTTATGTTATTGGTGGGTTTGTACGTGACATCTTTCTGAATCGACCATCTAAAGATATTGATGTAGTGGTGGTTGGTAGCGGCATTGCATTGGCTGAGAATGTTACTAAAAAATTGGGAAAACAGGCAAAACTTACTGTTTTTAAAAACTTTGGAACCGCTCAGGTAAAGCTAAAAGATCTCGAAGTTGAGTTTGTTGGTGCACGAAAAGAATCATATCAACGCGACTCGCGCAATCCGATTGTTGAGAATGGGACACTGGAAGATGATCAGAATCGTAGAGATTTTACTATAAATGCATTGGCACTATGCCTAAATAAAGATCGCTTTGGCGAGTTGATCGATCCGTTTGGGGGAATTGAAGATCTGAAAAACTTTGTAATTCGTACTCCGTTGAATCCGGATATTACCTTTTCGGACGATCCGCTCAGGATGATGCGGGGTATTCGTTTTTCGGCGCAGCTTGGCTTTTTTCTCGAATCGAATACTTTTGAAGCCATTGTCCGAAATAAAGAGCGCATTGAAATTATATCGAAAGAACGCATTGCTGATGAGCTAAATAAGATTATGATGTCGCGAAAACCATCGGTCGGTTTTATTTTACTCGAAAAAACAGGCTTGCTGGAACTTATTTTTCCGGAAGTATTGGCTTTGAAAGGGGCCGAAACCAAAGATGGCATCGGGCACAAAGATAACTTTTACCATACTTTGGCTGTGTTAGACGGACTTTGTGAGCACACAGATAATTTATGGTTGCGCTGGGCGGCATTGCTTCATGATATTGGAAAACCACGTACCAAACGTTTCGATCCTCGTTTAGGCTGGACGTTTCATAACCACAACTTTGTCGGTGAAAAAATGATTCCCGAGATTTTTCGTAAAATGAAATTGCCGACCAACGAAAAAATGAAGTATGTGCAGAAAATGGTAACACTCCACATGCGTCCTATTGTGTTGAGTGAGGAAGAGGTGACCGATTCGGCTATTCGTCGGCTATTGTTTGATGCTGGTGATGATATTGATGATTTGATGAAGCTTTGCGAGGCGGATATAACATCGAAAAATCCGGATAAGGTAAAGCGATTTCGGGCTAATTTTCAACTCGTTCGTCAGAAGTTGAAGGAGATAGAAGAAAAAGACAGGGTGCGAAATTTTCAACCACCTATCAGTGGACAGGAAATTATGGATGCGTTTAACCTGCCGGCCTGTGCAACCGTAGGCGACTTAAAAATGAAAATAAAAGATGCCATACTGGACGGGATTATTCCTAACGAATATGAAGCGGCACGAACCTATATGCTTGAAATAGCTAAGGAAATGGGTTTAGTTGCGGCAAAATAACATTTGAAGTCTTAAAGATAAAATTAAAATTGCTGAAGTATGAAACATTTAATCGTTACATTTTTATTTTTGCTGATTATGACAACAGCTTTTTCTCAATCTAAAATTAAGTACCCTAAGACAGCCAAGGATAATGTGGTTGATACTTACTTTGGCGTACAGGTAAAAGAACCTTATCGCTGGCTCGAAAATGATACCTCTGTTGCTACATCGGCTTTGGTAAAAGAACAAAATAGGGTGACTAAAGACTATTTGTCTCAAATTCCATTCAGAGATAAATTAAAAGACAGGTTAACCGCATTGTATAATTATCCGAAATACAGTTCTCCGTTTAAAAAGAACGGTCAGTATTATTATTATAAAAATAATGGTTTGCAAAATCAAAGTGTGCTGTATCATCAGGCTACGCTAACTTCAGAACCAGAAATGCTTCTTGATCCGAATACACTTTCTAATGACGGAACGGTGGCACTGTCGAGTATTGCATTTTCAAAAGACGGTAAATACTTGGGTTATGCCATCGCCCGCAGTGGATCGGATTGGAATGAAATCTTTGTATTGGATGTTGCAACACATAAGCTATTGCCCGACCATATTAAATGGTCAAAATCTTCTCAAATTGCATGGCAGGGAAATGGCTTTTACTATAGCGCTTTTGATGCACCGGAAGCGGGGAAAGAATATTCCAATAAAAATGAATATGAAAAAGTTTATTTTCATACTGTTGGGCAGGACCAAAGTCAGGATAAGCTGATTTATGAGGATAAACAACATGCGCTTCGTGAATGTTATGCTGGCGTAACCGAGGATGAAAAGTTCCTGTTTATATCTATTACTGAAACTACAACCGGGAATGGTCTGTTGATGAAAGATCTTAGTAATCCCAATGCATCATTCGTAGAACTCGCTCCCGGCTTTGATAATGACTATTCGGTGATTGATAATGTAAACGGTAAATTGTATATGCTAACCAATTGGAAAGCTCCTAAAAACAGGTTGATGGAGATTGATCCGGCCAATCCGGCTCGTGAAAACTGGAAAGAAATTATTCCTCAATCGGATAATGTATTGGAAAGAGCTACTATCATTGGTGGTAAAATTATGGCGGAATATATGAAAGATGCTGCAAATCATGCTTATGCGTTCGATTTAAACGGCAGAAAGTTATATGAAGTAAAGCTCCCTACATTAGGTTCATTAAATGGCTTTAGTGGTGATAAAGATGATAATGAAGCTTTTTATGTATTCACATCGTATACTTTTCCTCCTACTATTTATATTTTTGATGCTGCCAAAAATAACTCTACAGTATTTCATAAGGCTGAAGTGAAATTTAATCCAGACGAATATGTTTGTGAACAAGTGTTTTATACCAGCAAGGATGGTACAAAAGTGCCTATGTCTATCACTTACAAAAAAGGAATAAAAAGAGATGGTAAGAATCCATTGATGCTTTATGGTTATGGGGGCTTTAATATTAGTCTAAATCCTGCTTTTAGTGTTGTCCGGATACCTTTTTTGGAAAATGGTGGAATCTATGTTGTAGCCAATATCCGCGGTGGTGGTGAGTATGGCGAAGCCTGGCACATGGCAGGTACTAAGATGCACAAACAAAATGTGTTTGATGACTTTATCGGCGCTGCCGAATACCTGATTGCTAAGGGTTATACTTCGTCTAAAAAACTGGCTATTGACGGCGGGTCAAACGGCGGTTTACTTGTAGGAGCTTGTTTGACTCAACGTCCCGATTTGTATGCGGTGGCTGTGCCCGAAGTAGGCGTACTTGATATGTTGCGGTATCATTTGTTTACTATCGGTTGGTCGTGGACCAGCGATTATGGAAACAGCGGTGAGAGCAAAGAAATGTTTGAATACCTGAAAGGATATTCGCCTTTACACAATGTAAAATCAGGTGTTAAATATCCGGCTACATTGGTGATGACAGGTGATCATTACGATCGCGTAGTGCCTGCGCACTCATTTAAGTTTGCTGCAACTTTGCAGGCAGGTAATGCTGGTCCAAAACCAACATTAATTCGTATAGACTCGAAAGCAGGTCACGGAGCGGGCAAGCCGATCGGTAAATTAATCGAGGCACAGGCTGATATGTGGTCGTTTGTTATGTGGAATTTAGGAATGAAACCTGTTTTTTGATTGATAATTGACATTCCTTGTTGAATGTTATTTTGAAACATACCAATTAATTAGATGGGTAACCAATCTGAAATCAGAGCAAAAGCCGAATTTTTTTATCGAAAAGATTTGTCAAATGCTCTAAAAAGGCTATCTTTGCACCGCTTTAGAAAAATGGCGGGATAGCTCAGTTGGTTAGAGCGTCGGATTCATAACCCGGAGGTCACGAGTTCAACTCTCGTTCCCGCTACAAAAAAGGAAGTTCAGTAAATGAGCTTCCTTTTTTTATTTTCAGTCGATAAAGCGTATTGTCGCGATAAAAATTGTTTACAATCATATCCAATTCGTGTTTTATTGCAACCATTCACAGCGTTTACACATGCTTTGATTTTAGTCTCGCAGCTGTTTTATTCATTATCTTAGGCTTTGATTTCTAAGTTCTAATGGACTAGTGTTTATATCGGACTCGCGTTAATTATCATTGATTACTTATTTCTGATTGGTTTCAATATAAATTAAACAACCTCACTCTGATGCAGTTTTGTGCAATGAGTAAGGTCGTTATTTATTCGCCCTTATCACCCCTTGTTATTCGTGCTGTGCGATAGCCTCATGCAAGCCTCTCCTATATTATCTGCAAGCACCTTCTTGCCTTCCCGTATCATGACCCTTGACCAGTACTGGTCAAAGGCATTGACTAGTATAGGTCAAATAGTTTGACCTGTGCTGGTCAAGGGTTCGCACTAACGCTATACAGACGGACGAGTACGAGCGTGCGCGTTAGTGTGTGCTTAGCTTGCTGGAGTGCCTTTACTGCCCGCGCTGCATGATATGCTCTGAGCGATAAAGATGGGCTATTGTTTTGCAGCTTACAATGTGTTGATAATGAATACTAACCTGAGTTTGAAATAATAAATTCCTATCCCGAACTCAGGTTAAGTTATTTTGGGCAATCGAGCAGATAATCATTATAAAAAATACGCTCTCCTTTTTCTTGTTGGAGAGCGTATTAAAGTTTGAGGGATGATTTCCCGATAGGATTATTATTGATGTTGCGTTCTCAATAAATCATTTACGGTTTTTACGGGATTAAATGTTTCGATTGGGACTTCAACGAATATAGTATTCCAGTCGCTCATGGCTCCATTCCAGAGCCCCGGTAGTTCCAGTGCTTTCAGTTCTTTGCCATTTTTAGATTTAAGCGAAATGAATCCTGTACTTTTATCAACGTATTTCAGTAAATTAAATTTCTCACCACGATAGTTTTTTACGGCACAAACCAGATCTACCGGATTGAAATGGGTGGATTGTAGCATCTTTTCTTTATCGGCAGGATTGTTCAGATTGATCTGCGAGCTTTCAAGAATTTGTGGCGATACTGTTCCATCACTATTGACTGTCAGAAATGGGCCTCCGCCGGGTTCTCCCACGTTTTTTACCATGCCACATACTCGCATCGGGCGGTTTAGTTTACCAATCAGGTAGAGCCTTAGTTCGCTTTGTGAGAGGGTGTGTAAATTCTCACGATGATTATTTAGTTTTGTTTCGCAAAATTGGGCGATAATACTTAGTTTGGCTGTGGAGATAGATTCGTTTTCCAGCTCGCGCAGATAAGCAAAACTCTGTTGTTGTAGGTTGATCAGGATGCCGGCTATAATTTTTTTGTACGTGACGGTGTTTTTTTTCAGTGAGTCGGGCACTACGTTGTCGATGTTTTTGATAAAAATAATATCGCCATCCAAATCGTTGAGGTTTTCGATCAAAGCACCATGTCCGCCAGGGCGGAAAACCAGATTACCTTTGTCGCGAAAGGGTTGGTTGTTTTCATCGGCTGCTATTGTGTCTGTTGATGGTTTTTGTTCTGAGAAACTTACTTTGTATGTAACGCCAAAATGTTTTTCAAAAATGCTTACCGATTCATTTAGATGTTTTTCAAATAAAGCTCTGTGCTCTTTGGATACCGTGAAATGAATATTTACCAGGTTCGATTTGTTGGAAGCATATAAAGCTCCTTCCACTAAATGCTCTTGCATCGGAGTGCGCTTTTGGGTGGGGTAGGAGTGAAATTTTAATAGGCCTTTAGGTAAAGCTCCGTAATTAAGCCCGTTTTCATGCAATAAATTAGCCACAATTGGCTTGTATTGTTTAGAAGCTATTAATTCAGATATTGACAGCTTATTGTTTTTTTTGCAAGCCTCATTCAAATCTTCATAAAAAGCAAACTTTTCGATTTCATCAAAAAACTTATGTTCGAATGCATTGGTAGGCTCGCTTTTGTTGCTTTCCAAAAATTCAAAAAGGTCTTTGAACATGCGGCTTGCAGCTCCTGAGGCGGGAACGAACTTGATAATTGTCGCGTCGGATTTCAAGTATTCTTCCCATATATTCAGAGCTGTTTGTAATTCGGTTTCACTAACCTGAATGATTCCTTTCCCAAGCTCAGCAGCTCCGCGAATTTCAAGAAAAGGAAAGCCGGTTACAAATGATTTAAGTTGATCTTCTATCTGGAGAATAGAAATACCACGATCATGCAGTATGGTTTTGTCGGATGTATTCAGCATAATTTTGTTCTATAATGATTATGCTTGCAAAAGTACTAAAATCTGCTTATACAATTTTTATAAGAGAGAACTTTATCAATCTATTTAGATAATCAACATTATTCTGATGTGCATTTTGAGGGTTGAAAATAGTTGAATATTAATTGCCTAATTGTTTATTCAGTATGGTGGCCTCCTTTTTTCGTATGGTCAAGTCACTGATGTAATCCGAAAGTCTCATAAATGAGTCATAATCTACTGCAGTCATTCCTCCCATAAAAAGGAGTGAGTTTTGAGCATATTGCAGTGCTTTGTTCAGATCGCCTGTTATTTCGTAGGCTATTGCAATATTGTTGGCGGCCTGAGCTTTAATCCTTGCATTTTCGTTTTTGCTAATGGCTGTTTGCCACAAGCTAATGGCCGATTTCCAATTCTTTACATAAACGGAATCCATAGCTTGTTTCATGAGTTTATTTCTTGAATTGTAAAAATAGCGATCTACTTTCTCCCAATGCGGAATAAATTGATCAACCGACTTGTGCCCCACATTTAGAGCTCCGTCTATTAGTGCATCAGCTCTTTTCGGTAAATCATTAAATACTTTTTTTCGGTGATATGATTCCGATTCCCAGCTCACGGTATCATTAAACTGTATGGTTTTTATTTCTGGTCTATCCAGATAATGGATGCTCCAATAAGTTTCGAACTGGAGTTCCAAAGAGCCGAGAAAGCTACTGCTTTCGTCGAAGTATGACTCCACTAGATTGTCATCTACTTTTATCTTATCTAACGACAGAATGACATTGCTGTGATAGTTTGCACATAGGCTTTTTACCTGTTGAGGGCTTAGTTCTGTAGATCGTAGAAAATTATGGGTTTTGTTTACAGTGTTTGGGACCAACTGAACTGATGAAAAAAAATCTCTGGATTCTATTTCTTCTGTCAGTGCTCCCAAACAAAATATGGAGAGGCTGTCGGTAGTGATGTGTATGCTCTTTGCCGGCTCGTTGTACATTTCTGTTTTGTGTCCCAGATTAGCCGGCTGTTTTACTGAATTATTGACAATAAGCAAGTCGTTTGCATCCATGGCAAATTCCACTTTTGCCGGGCGTAAAACGTCGATTGAGGTGTATAATAAAGAAGTGCATGATGTGAATAAAACTGATCCAAAAGCCAGAATCGCAAATCTTAGTTTTTGTGTTTTCATAGTTTTATTGTTTAGTATATTGTTTGTAATCAGATAAATAATAGCTTATAAATTCAATTTCAATCCGTCAGATGCCAATTCGATATTGATGGGTAATAATTTGTTTGCCACTTCATGTAAACCCATATCGTGACTCATGTGCGTAAAATATGTTTTACGAGCATTTACTTTAGTAGCAATATCAAGAGCTTCGTCCAGCGATAAATGTGAAATATGTTTTTGGTATCTCAATGCTGTCAAAACCAATACGTCAAGTCCCTGAAGTTGATCAATACTTTTGTCACTTAGAGTTTTCACATCTGTCAGATAGGCAAATTTCCCAATCCGATAACCTAAAATCGGAAGATTTGCATGCATGACTCTGATAGGTTGTATTTTAATGTTGTTTACGTAAAACTCCTCTTCTTCAATTTCGTGTAAATCTATTAAAGGCACTCCCGGATATTTGTTTTCGCTAAAACTATAGGGCATGTTACGACGTATTATATCTAAAACTCTTTTTTCGCCATAAAGTTGAGTGTTGCCTAAAGGTCGAACGTCGTCCAATCCGCCAATATGATCATAATGTTCGTGGGTCAATAATACCGCACTCAACTTGCTTATATTATTCAATAAAAGTTGTTGACGTAAGTCAGGACCGCAATCGATGAGAATTTGTGATTCTCCTTCTGTTATCATAACCGAAGCGCGCAATCGTTTATCCTTTTTATCGACAGAAAGGCAAGTGTCGCACTTACAGCCAATTTGAGGGATTCCGGTAGAGGTTCCTGTCCCTAAAAATATAATATTCATTTCAATTCGTAATTAACTATCTATCGTAAACAAAAACTATTAAATCTTCATCCGGATTCTCCATTCATGCGGATAAAGATTATTACATCTGTTTCCCATGTTTTTTACCCAACCTAAGCTTTGCCCTTTGTAGCTGATTAAAAGATGACCGCGAGCGGCATTGGGTAAGGTTATCGCATCTTTCCGTAAAAATGAAATAGCTGTTTGATAATCTACGTCAACTACTTCTGTTGAGTCTCTATTTAGCTTTTTTGATAAAGCAATGCTTGCCGAAGGAATAAAGCTTGAACCTTTTACTTCACCGAGTAACAGACCGGAATGCATCGTTTTTAATTCTTTGTTTAAAAACAATATGTCAGATAGATATTCAGTATCGTATGCTTTTATCTGATTGTTTTCATTGATTACAGTCCACCGATCGGATTCCTGCAAAGATAACGTTAAAACAGGTTCTTTTGTTACGGACTTGATACTTTTTTTATCGTCTTTTTTCTTTCTTTTCAGGCCGGGTGGCAATGTTTTCTTCTTGAGAACGGAAATGAAGAATCCTTCACCCCGTGTTTTGTGGGGGTAAAATCGGTACCCGTATTCGGTTGCGGTAATGCCTGTATTCTCAGTCTGATTTACCCGTAGTAAATCAGCTCCAAGTTCTTTGCATATCCATTTCACATTTTCTTCATTCTCTTCTCTGTTGAATGTACAGGTGCTGTATACCAAGATACCCTCATTTTTCAATGTATCCCAAACGGATGAAAGAATTTCACGCTGACGCGATGCACACAAAGTTACATTATATTCCGACCATTCTTCTATGGCTCCAGTATCTTTCCGGAACATGCCTTCGCCGGAACAGGGGGCGTCTACTACTACTGCATCAAAAAATCCGGGTATGTTTCCAAAATCTTTTGGTTCGTTATTCGTTACAATGATATTCGGATTCCCCCACTTAATCAGATTTTCAGCCAGAATGTAAGCTCTAGAGCGCACAACTTCGTTGCTAATCAACAGGCTGGTTTCAGGCAATGTTTGCGACAATAATGTTGACTTTCCACCAGGTGCTGCACATAGGTCGAGTACACTGCGTGCATTCGGAAAATGTTGTTTTACTACCTGATGCAAAAACATCGAACTGGCTTCCTGAACATAATACACGCCGGCATGAAACAGTGGGTCGGCCGTAAACAGCGGCCGTTCGTTCAGATAATAACCCGTTTCGCACCACTTTACCTTTTCTGTTGATGGCAGGTAATTCATTTTCGTATTTACGCGAATACTCGTTGGAGGGGGGCTATTCAGGGCTTTTTCTAAAGCTTCAAATTCTTCGCCAAGTAATTCTTTTGTTCGGTTTATAAATGCTTCCGGTAATAACATTACTAAAAAGAGCTTTGTGGGTTAGCGTTGGTTTATAGTGCTTCAGAAATTTTCTCTATGGTTGCTGTATATTCAGCGTCTGTCAGATATACTTTTTGTGGATTCATTTCAAATGTTCCTCCAAATTCAAATTCATTTTCGTATTTGGGTACAATATGAAAGTGAAGATGAGGTAATTTGTCGGAGTAAGCTCCATAATTCATTTTTGCCGGAGCAAAGGCTTTTTGAATAGCTGCAGATGCGCGGCAAACATCGGCCATAAATGCATTTCTGTCAGTTTCGGAGAGTTCAAAAAGTTCTTTCACGTGATCTTTGTAAGCTACCACGCACCGTCCCGGATGGCTTTGTTCTTTAAATAAAAAAAGTGTTGAAGCACTCAGGTCGCATATTTCTATCATTAAACTTTTTTGGAGTTCATTGCGTTGGCAGTAAAGGCAGTCGAGAGATTTGTCCATGGGTATTTTTGTAAAATAGTTTGTATTATAATGTTGTTTGTATATTCTAAAGATAAAAAAAGAAAGCAGTGAGATGAAATGTCACTGCTTTCTGAATAATTTCTGTGATAATTATACTTTTTGAGTTTCTAAAATGTCAAGGGCAAGTTGTAGAATTTGAGTGTCGTCAAGCATTACCAATCCACCGTCGGGACCGGGTTCGATGTGTACTCCACAACTTTTACCGTCTTTGTAATCGTGTCCACCAAAATAATTGCGGACTGTTTCTTTTTCTAAACCAAGTTCAGTTGCGATCTTGGTTATACTACCATTTGGAAGCGCATCCTTCACTCTCCTTAGTTCGTTGAATGTTATCGTTTTCGTCATGACATTAAGTATTAGAATTGTTTATAAAACTATGGTTTCGAAAAGTGCAATAAACATACTGTATTCTTTCTAAATTACAAAATAATTTACGATGAATTTTCCGTAAAAAAATAAAATATTATTATAATTCGAGTTTAAATGGATTGTGGCTGGTATTTTGTGATTTCTGTCTGTTGTTCGCGTTGCCTTTTTTTAGTTGGACATCTCGTTGTAGAATTCGATAATTGTTTCAATTCCTTTGTAAAATAAATCAAGCGGAAAGTTCTCGTTTGGAGAGTGAATGGCATCTGACTCCAGTCCGAAACCCATTAAAATGGGCTTTACGTTCAGAACTTTTTCGAAAATGGGAATAACACCAATACTACCTCCGCGACGAACTGGCAGTGGTTTCTTTTCAAAGACTTTTGTGTAGGCAGCTTCGGCGGCTTTGTATTCTTTTGAGTCTATGGGGCACACATAACTTTGAGCGCCGTGTAGCGAGCTTACCTTTATATCTATATTTTTGGAAGCAAGCTGAGTTAAATGTTCAGAGACTAACTGAGCGATCTTTTCATATTGCTGATTTGGAACGAGGCGTGCTGATAATTTGGCAAAAGCCTTTGATGGTAAAACCGTTTTAGAACCTTCGCCCGTATAACCGCCCCATATTCCGCAAATATCCAATGCCGGACGAATGCCGGTACGTTCTATTGTGCTGTATCCTTTTTCTCCCGAAACAGCTTTGATCTGAAGGTCGTGTTTGTATTCTTCTTCATTAAAAGGAATTTTAGCTATCAGTTCTCTTTCGTAGTCGGACACTTCTTCAACTTCATCGTAAAAATGAGGAATCGTTATTTTTCCGTCGGCATTTGTTAGTTGAGCTAAGATTTTAGACAACTCCATGATGGGGTTGGCCACTGCGCCTCCAAAAATACCGGAATGCAAGTCGCGCGAAGCGGAAGTGACTTCGATTTGCCAATAGGCTAATCCTCTTAATCCGGTTGTGATACTGGGTTTGTCGGCCGATAACATGCTGGTGTCCGAAACAAGGATGGTGTCGCACTTTAAAAGCTCTTTATTTTCTTTGCAAAATTTCTCTAGACTGCTCGATCCGATTTCTTCTTCACCTTCGAGTATGAATTTTACGTTACACTTTAGCAGATTGTTTTTTACAAGATATTCAAATGCTTTGGCGTGCATAAAAGACTGACCTTTGTCGTCGTCGGCTCCACGCGCGAAAATCTTTTCATCTCTTATTTCCGGCTCAAAGGGCTTAGAGCTCCACAACTCAAGTGGTTCGGCAGGCATTACGTCGTAGTGACCGTAAACCATGATGGTCGGGAGTTTGGGGTCAATAAACTTTGTGGCAAATACCACCGGATTTCCTTCGGTAGGGAGAATTTTGACAGAATCTGCTCCCGATGCCAGTAAGATTTCCGTCCATCTTTCAGCGCATTGAAGTATTTCGGGTTGCCGATGGGTATGTGCGCTTACGCTGGGGATGCGAATTAAACTGAATAATTCTTCGATGAATCGATCTTTATTTGTAGAAATGTAACTTTTAGCTGTTGAATTCATATCGTGTTGATAGTAACCTGTCGGTGTCCGACTTGTGGTGAATGAATAATCGTGAATTTAATCCGAATCCTATTGTCCCAGACTGTTAGATTCAGGTTATGCAAAAATACACAATATATTTAAATCGGAAATACATCTTTTTTATATAAAGCTGAACTTTTCAAAAATGATTTAGCTGTTTTGATTTAAAACCGATGGATACATCAGGAGGCTACTAAATTCAACTCGAATGCATTGATAAGTTTGAAACGGAATCTTTTTTTAATCATTCTTCTGTGTTCTTTTATTATCAATATAGCTGCGTTGGTGACGGATGTTGCTCCCTTGGTGACGGAAGTAGCTTTACCAAAGTTGAACGAGATTTTTGAAATAAAAGAGGTCATTGTGCTAATTTCAAACATTATTGTGAAGTTGCCAGGCATTATCGTGCACTCAACGGACGTCATTGTGCACTCAACAGATGCCATTGTGCAGATGAAAGATGTTGTTGTACGAAACAAAGATGTCAAATAGTGAATGTAAAATGACATTGCAGGAAATAAAAATTGTATTCTAATAGACTGAGATATTAAAGCTCATTTGTACAGCTTGTCTGAAAGTAAAGATAACCGAAGCAGGAACTTTTCTGTTATTCCACACTTCGGTTATCTTTTTATTCCACATGGACTAATCATTGATCATTGATAATTAACAATTGTTCCCTACACCATCAATTTTTTGTAGCGTATTCGTTTCGGACCTTCGTCGCCCAGACGCATTTTTTTGTTTTCTTCGTATTCGGAGTATGAGCCTTCGAACACAAACACTTCCGAATTTCCTTCGAAAGCAATGATATGTGTACAGATACGATCCAGAAACCAGCGGTCGTGCGAGATTACTACTGCACAGCCTGCAAAACTTTCCAGTCCTTCTTCCAATGCCCGTAAGGTATTTACGTCAATATCGTTGGTTGGTTCGTCGAGCAGCAATACGTTAGCTTCCGATTTCAGCGTGAGTGCCAGATGCAGGCGATTTCGTTCACCACCCGACAGTACCCCGCAGAGTTTCTCCTGATCGCCCCCTGCAAAGTTGAAACGTGACAGGTAAGCTCGTGCGTTGATTTCTTTTCCCCCCACGCGGATGAATTCCGTTCCGCCGGAGATAACTTGATAAACCGTTTTAGCTGGGTCAATGTCGGCATGACTCTGATCTACATAACCGATCTTCACCGTTTCACCTATTTCAAAAGTACCTTTGTCTGCTTTTTCCAATCCCATCATCATACGGAACAGCGTGGTTTTACCGGCACCATTCGGTCCGATAATCCCAACTATGCCGTTGGGAGGAAGCATAAAGTTGAGGTTGTCAAACAGCAGTTTCTCGCCAAAGGCTTTAGATACATCAATAGCTTCCACTACTTTGTTTCCCAGTCGGGGTCCATTGGGTATAAAGAGTTCCAGTTTCTCTTCTTTTTCGCGTTCGTCCTCGTTGATTAATTTGTCGTACGCTTCCAAACGGGCTTTTCCCTTGGCGTGGCGTGCTTTTGGAGCCATGCGTACCCATTCCAACTCGCGCTCAAGCGTTTTGCGACGTTTGCTGGCTTGTTTTTCTTCGCCTGCCATACGGGTTGTTTTTTGCTCCAGCCATGATGTGTAGTTTCCTTTCCACGGAATACCTTCGCCACGGTCCAGTTCCAATATCCAGCCGGACACATTATCCAGGAAATAACGGTCGTGCGTAATGGCAATTACTGTTCCTGCATACTGTTGCAGGTGATGTTCCAACCATTCTACCGATTCGGCATCAAGGTGGTTGGTCGGTTCGTCGAGCAATAGGATATCCGGATTGCTAAGCAACAACCTACACAGAGCCACACGTCTGCGTTCACCTCCGGAGAGTGTCTGCACCAACCATTCTTCAGGCGGGCAACGAAGAGCGTCCATAGCACGTTCCAGTTTATTGTCCAGGTTCCATGCGTCGGCATGGTCCAACAGTTCTTGTAGTTCGCCCTGACGAGCAATTAGTTTGTCGAAGTCAGCATCCGGTTCAGCAAATTGTTCGTTGATATGTTCGTATTCGGCAAGCATATCCACCACTTCCTGTACGCCTTCCTGCACAATTTCTTTGACTGTTTTGGTTGGGTCGAGCTTCGGATCTTGTTCCAGATAGCCTACCGAGTATCCGGGCGAGAACACCACTTCACCCTCGAACGATTTTTCGATTCCGGCAATGATCTTCAGCAAGGTTGATTTACCCGAACCGTTTAAACCGATAATGCCGATTTTGGCTCCGTAGAAAAATGAAAGATAAATGTTGTTTAATACTTTTTTTTGAGGAGGAAAAGTCTTACTGACTCCCACCATTGAGAAAATAACTTTTTTATCGTCGGCCATAAATATCGTGAAATGTGTAAATATGTAAATGCGTGATGGTGCAAATTTACATGAAAATTTGCAACTCTGTTTTTTTATTGGCGGGGTATTTTTTGTTTCGTCATTTTTTAATTTCAAGAATAACTATGAGGATTCCAATTTATATTGTTTGACAATCAAGCATATAGCCATTAAATTTGATTGTTTTTATCGTTATTTTTGAGTCTTTTTCAAGAAGTTTTCGTAATTTCAAAATCAGGTTGTTTAGCGTGGCTTCCATCCCGGTTTCGAGGTTTGTTCCCCACAGCACCTCGTAGAACTGCCGGCGTGTAACAATTTTATTTTTATTTTTTATCAAAAGCAATAATCCGTTATATTCCATCGGACTTAAATTTTTAATGAGTTCTTGTTTATAAATTAGCTGTTGATTGTTTGGATTTAAACTGTATGCGCCGATGGGTACAAGTTGATCGGTATTTGGCTTTGTTGCAAACCGGTTGATATACACTTCCAATTCCTGTATTTCAAATGGTTTTTTCAAATAACCCACTCCACCAACAGATATTCCTTTAGTGATGTTGTCAATGTCAGTATGCGATGAAATAAACAGGATAGGAATATCAGGATAGGTTTTGATGATTTTATTCGCTTTTTCTATCCCGTTTTCCCGTCCTACTTCTACGTCCAAAACAATAATTGAAGGTGTAAATTGTTCAATTATTGCTTCAACCCAAATTAATGAACTTTGAAAATGAACGTCATAGCCCGATAGTTTCAGAGCCATATTCATTAAGTTGCCCAATTCGGTATCGTCATCTATAATCAGGACTTTTACAGCTTCAGTCATATTCTATGGTTGTTTTGGGGAATTATAATTTTAAATTCAGTACCCGTTGGGTTGTTTTTATCAATAAGAATTTTTCCTTTGTGAGCTTCTACTATTTGTCTCGTAAAAGATAAACCTACGCCGTGTCCTTTTACTTTAGAGTTGCTTTCGGTGCGGTAAAACTCCCTGAATACTTTTTTTTGCATATTGGCCGGAATACCCGGTCCATTGTCCCTGATGGAAAGGCATGCTTGACCTTTAGTCATTTGTGCCGTTATGGTAATATGCACCGTTTCGGGAGAGTATTTTACGGCATTGTCCAATAAATTTCGGATACAGCTTTCAAAATACGTGTTATCCGCTTCAATGCTGAAACCGGCAGGTATTACGAGGTCGGAATAAATCGTTTTATTTTTATAAATTTCTTTCAGTTCGTCCAACATATTTTTGCAGCGTTCTTTAAACTCATAAGGCGTAGGGTTTATGATTAAACTGCCCTGGTTGGATTTGAAGGCCGACAGGATAAGTTCTATCTTATCCGACAAGTATTTAACCCTTGCCTTTGTCGTATGGAAGTTTTGTTTTTTGATATCCTCTTTTTCAAGGTTTTCAAAGAAGCCGAGCATAGTAAATACATACGCTAATGGTGATTTCAAATCGTGTACGATACCGCTTACCGCTTGTTCGCGCCATTGTAACTGGTAGGTTTTATTTCTTAATTGTATTACTTGAAAAATGATCAAAATGGTAACCAACACAACAGCCAGCGAAGTGATTCCAATGGAAAACAGCATATTTTTTACGTAGGCCGAAGGCATTAATCTGAAATAGGCTATAAAATGATAGGCTTTTTTACTCCCTAATGGAATATCAATCTTAAAATGAGAAGATTTATTGTTGAATAATGATTTTTTGTTTGTACCAAAAGAGATGGAGTCAATCGGATTTTTCCCGTTTAATAACCGCATTGAATAATAGGATACTTCATGAATCTGAGCGTAGTTTTTTCGAAATACGGAATCTACAAAAGTAGTTTTTATTGAATGTTCCTCAAGAGACATATCCATAAATAGATTATCTACTATTTTAAGAAGTGTTTTTTGAGAATCATACTCCTTTGTGTCAATTGAATTGGATGCATCTATGTTGTTTTGTCCATTCAAGCTATTATTTCCGCTTTTAATATTTACAGTAGTCTTATTGGGGTTAAGAGTGTCTTTGGTAGACGAAGCTTTCAGATTTTGAAAGCTAAGAATATTACTCAATTCTTCCGTTATTTCTTTTTCCATCCTTATTTGATCTAAATTCCACAGTTGATTAAGCCATACTATTTGCGAAATAATAAGGAGCAACAATACCACCAGCGAAAGAATTACCTGTTTTGCCATGCCAGATTGTTATGTGTCGGACTATCTGCAAAAATAAAATAAAAAAACCAAATTGCAAAAATAATTTGCCTTTGGTTGTTAATCTGTCTATTTCATTAGACCAGGAGGGTGAAAATTGATTAGATTGGTTAGAGAGATATTAGACGTTAGTGAGAAATAGATTGCAGAGAATATCTGATATTTAAATATCCAAATTATTAACTTTTAAATATTAGAAATATGAAATCAAAAAAAACGATTACTTTGGAAATGGAAGTTCTTAACAGCAGTTTATTATCGAAAATAAAAGGTGGTAAGACAATTACGATTATTATTGACGGAAAAGAATATACCATTGAGGTTTAATCTTCTGTCCTGTTCAGACAGAAGATATTTATAAACCATCTGTTTTATATCTTCCAATCTAATCAAAATAACCGAAAATAAAGGTAAAAATTGATTAGACTGGTTAGATAAATATTAGACGTTTATTAGAAATGTTTTATAACTAAATATTTATATTTGACGCGTAAATGTTCCTACAATTAAAAATGCCTTCCCTTGCAAGGAGAGCTACTCTCTGATAAAATACAATTAACAAGATGGATTACTAAACTCCGTCCAATCGGATATATAAATAGATGAGCAAAAGAGTGGCGCTGGTCAGTGGGATTTGTAATCCCACCTAAAAATACTATAAGG
>JAATGT010000250.1 GCA_015654525.1 Bacteroidales bacterium | reverse complement strand
CCCAATAATGGGCTGTTGAGTCGTAATTCGGATACCGTGCCATTCGCTGCAATTGCCCGTTGGCAAATAATTCATCGAAAATAAGATCCGGTGTTACTTTAGCTTGCCAAATGCCATTTTTGTACACTTTCCAATCTAGTTTTAAAGTAAAGCCGCCACTAATGGTAACTTTTTGATTTTCAAAATTTCTCAATAAAAGTGTTCCGCTTTCTTTTCTTGAATCCTCTGGTAAAAAAACAATTGGTTGACTCAAATGATATGCGCCACCCATAAGATTTATCACAATACTCCCTTTTGTTTTGCGCGATTCTTCCAGCGCCTTATTTATTGTAGCAAAAGGCTTGACTTGTGTTCCTCGCCCGAGATCGTTACCTGTCGGGGAAACATAATATTTTTTTTGTGCCTGAACGCTTATGCATAACATAAGCGAGGCAAAAGCCACGTAATATATTTTTCTAATCACTTTTCCAATTCTTTAATTCTGTAATCGCATCCACTTCAGCATGCATAATTTTATCGTTATCCTTTAGTTAGTTTAATATCACCAACACGATGATTGCTTCTAATCACCACCAATGCCCGTCCTTTCCAGGCTTTACGCATGTTTCCCACATAAGGGTCAGTATCTTTCATCTCGGCATTAGCTACTCCTGCAATTACACCGGGTCCATCAATTTTGAAATTCAAGTTGAATAAATTAATCTGAATCATATTATTTTTTAGTTTTTATGAGTATTTCATCACCTTTTAATATATCAGAAGAAGCCTTTAATTTAATCACACCAACTTGTTTTTTGGATTGAACAAGAACTAAACAATACCCGTTAAAAGCCATCCGCTGGGTTGCTTTATCAGGTTCATGGCTGCTTGGATTTCCGTTTCCTGTTCCGATTATTCTACCCGGTCCTTCAATTGAAAACTTCACCAAGTTATTAGCAGTTGGAACAACCCTTCCTTTGGCATCTTTAATAGCAATCTTGATAATAGCTACATCGCAACCATCGGCTTTTAGCGTGTTGACATCGCTGTTTAAAACAACTTCTGAAGATGCAGAAGTTGTTTCTACAATATCTTTAGTTACCAATTTTCCTACTTTGTAACCCCGCACTTCCAATTTTCCCGGTTGATATATAAGAGGCCAAATCAATTTGGTATATGGTATTGCTTTTTGTCTTCCAATGCTTTTACCGTTAAGGAATAATTCGACTTCATCACAATTTGTGTAACAATGTACTTTAATGCTATCACCTTCTTTCCCCGGCAAGTTCCAATGTGGGAAAATATGCACTACCGGTTCGTTTGTCCAAGCTGCTTTGTATGCATAATACCCGTCTTTTGGGAAACCGCATATATCCATAAATCCGAAATGAGAGGTAACACATGGCCATTGGTATGGAGTAGGCTCACCACGGTAGTCAAAACCTGTCCAAACAAATAGGCCGCCAAGGAAGGGGTATTTGACAATATCCGCCCAGTCTTCGCCGGGTAGTGGTCCCCATCCGGATTGCCATAATCCAAGATTTGAAACATATCCTTTTCCCCAGTCGTTCTTATATTCACCGCGTGTTGAAATGAAACTGGTTGTTTCGGTACAAAACTCGATTCGCTTAGGATATTTTTCATGGTCTTTCACATACGCCAATTTTTTATCACCGTAATTATAACACACCACATCGAGCACATCGCTGTACCCGTTATCGTTACGTCCATGATTCATGGCAGCAGTTACCGGACGAGTTGGATCAATTTTATGAGTGGTCTCAACCATTGTTTCAAGTATCCTTGTTCCGGTTACCGTGCCTTGAATCCATTCTTCATTTTCCATACTCCACATAAATATGGACGGATGGTTCCGATCCCGATATAACATGGTTGTCAAATCCTTTAATCCGTCTTCTGTGCTAGACAACATACGGTTTTCATCTAATACAAGTAGCCCTAAGCTGTCACACATATCAAGCAGTTCCGGTGTGGGAGGATGATGAGAACAACGATAGGCATTACTTCCAACTTCTTTGAGCAATTTTAATTTATACCAATTTACTTTATTGGGTAATGCTACCCCTATACCCGCGAAATCCTGATGATTGCAAGTACCTTTCACCGGATACAGTTTTCCGTTGAGGAAGAATCCGTTGCGGTTAAACTCAATTGTTCGTACTCCAAAAGTAGTTTCGTAAGTGTCGATAATATTTCCGTTTTCAGTAACTTCGGTCAGGACCTTGTAAAGATTCGGCTTTTCTGGCGACCATAGCAAAGGCTTTTGAATAGCCCCTTTTTGTGCAATCTCTGTTGAGCTAAAAGGCTCAATTGCCCGAGATGTTGTTTTTGTGTCAAGTACTACTCCTTTATTATCGACAATCTTAGAAACAAGTGTAAAGTTCTTAGCCACTTTATACTCGTTTTTCAGTGTGGTTTTTATGCTTACCGAAGCTTTATCAGTTGAGATTGAAGGAGTCGTTACATAAGTACCAAAACGAGCAACATGTAGTCTATCGGTTTTAGTAAGCCAAACATGTCGGTAAATGCCTGCACCTTCGTACCACCAACCTTCGTATTCAGTGGCATCAACCTTTACAAGAATAACATTTTTGCCTTCGTTACCATAACGCAAAACGTCAGTCAAATTATAATTTGAAGGCGTATAACCACTTTGATGATTTCCAATGAGCTGCCCATTAACCCAAACGGTGCTGTTTCTGAAAATTCCGTCAAATTCGATTGATATTTTCTTCCCTTTATCAGTTTCCGGTATTTCAAATTCTTTTCTGTAAAAGCCTATCCCGCCAGGCAAATACCCACTCACTGCTGGCGAACTCCCGATTGAATTATCATTTACAAAAGTTCCCTCCACACACCAATCATGCGGAAGATTCACTTCCTTCCAGTCCTCAGGTTTGAACGTAGCCGCTTTATCAACATCGGTATAAGCTATGACGGCTACTTTATTTGTTTCAACTTTTACATTGACATCGGTTAAGCCGCCATAGCCGCCGGCTTTCACTGCACGCTTGATAGCAATGTCCCCTTTATGGAACAGCCAAGACGAATCAAAATTATCTCTGGTTCTTTTTGATGAAACCGTCTGTTGCAAACCCTCAGCTTTTGCATCAACGAGAATGAATAACAAAAAAAATAATAAGCACCAAAATGATTTCAATCTTTTAAAAGTTATCATATTATTATATTAAAAGTTTACACAAGTTACAAATACTTTCCCATTGGCTCCAAACCAATGAGGAATTATATCTTTCTTTTGTTTAAAGTAGCATTTACAGTGATGTTAACATCCTGCGCTAACATTGTAGTTGTAAAACAACCCAACAGAATGATCAAAGAATCTTTTTTTTAATTGAATTTTCATAAGTATTTATTTAAACGTTTATTGAATTGTTATTTCCCCACTTTTCAAATCTTTAGAGTCGGAACTATTACCATAATAAACCTCATATTCACCCGGAGTTACCATCATCTTCCGCTGACTCCAATCGAAAAACTCAAAAGAAGAAGGCGTCAAATCTATAGATACTTGTTGGGTTTTACCGGCTGGAATTTCAACACGTTTAAATCCTCGTAATGTCTTTAACGGACCTTCTATGTCATTTACTTTCCGAACATAAACTTGCACAATCTCAGTACCATCTCGCTTGCCGGCATTGGTGACAGGAACTGCCAACTGAACGGTTTCATTAGTAGCAATAGCTGTTTTACTAAACCGGGCTTTCCCAATTTTGAAAGTCGTGTAACTCAACCCATGACCAAATGGGAAAAGCGCATCGCTCATAAACCGATAAGTACGACCTTTCATGGAATAATCTTCAAAATCTTCTAGTTGTTGAGAATTTTTGTAGAAAGTAATGGGCAGTTTCCCCGATGGATTATAATCGCCGAATAGTATATCGGCAACAGCCTGTCCGCCGGATTGTCCGCCATACCAAGCCTGAAGGATGGCATCACAACTTTTGGTTTCAGGTGTCAAAGCGATGGCTGAGCCCGAACAATTCACAAAAACAACCTTTTTTCCGGCTTTCTTCAATGCCTGCAGATATTTACGTTGCGAAGTAGGAAGTTCGATATTAGTTCGGTCTCCTCCTTTAAATCCGGGAATGAGTATCGGCATTTCTTCACCTTCCAGTTTAGAAGAAATTCCACCAACAAACACCACTACATCAATTCCTTCCAGTTTGGTTATCAATTCATCGTAATTTACAGGTATTTCCCTTCCGATGTTTAGTTTTAGACTGGCGTCCACCCAGTCAAAGACCGCTGAAAACCTGAATTCAACCGTGTACTCTTTACCTTTTTCAACCTTAAACGGTATTCTGGATGGAGCTGGCTGATACGATTCTTTATTTAATAATGTGTCGCCATTCACGATAAGTTGG
>JAATGT010000311.1 GCA_015654525.1 Bacteroidales bacterium | reverse complement strand
GCGTACTGTTGGAGTAACAGTGTATACTGTTCGAGTAACAGTACGTACTGTTCAATCGTCAGTGCGTACTGTTCGAGTAACAGTGTATACTGTTCGAGTAACAGTACGTACTGTTCAACCGTCAGTGCGTATTATTGATCAATGTATTGATTTTGACCACACGAGTCACATCCTCGATCGTATTGCGGCTTCGCCCAATGTAACGATAGTGGACATGGAAACTTTCAACATTAAAAAAGGTGTATTGCAAAAAAGCGCCCGTTCGGTTTCCAACACCCCTATCAGCGAATTGGTAGCTGCCATTGTACAAGCTATTGGTGGTGGTTCGGTGACCATCAAATGTTATAGCACGACCGGGCAACGGGCCGCTATAATAGATGATGCCGACAGTGTACAAATTGCTTATTGTGTTGGAACTACTCCACCAGCATCGGTTAAAGCAGAGGGACTCACGTATGATTTGTCGACCAAAGCAATTTTCACACTGGCTTTGGGAGCAGAGAACTCGGCAAAATACCTGTACATCTATTTTCGCTGGTACAACACAAAACATCCGGAGCTGAACGGCCCCTGGAGTACGTTGGAAACAGTATTGATTGTGTAAAAACAGGTATTCTGGAAATGAGTGCTTTGTGAGGAATACAAACCGGAAGGGTAATGCCGGTAGTAAAACTATCGGAGAACGGTAGTGATCTGATTAATGGGAGTGTGACTCAGAGTCGCACTCCCATTTAAATAAGAACCACTCACCGGATGACTTCAAGTAATCTTAATAAAATAACGAGTACTTATCGGATGACTTCAAGTCATCTGATAAGTCTAACAATTACTCATCTGATGACTTGAAGTAATCCGATGAGTTTAATGATCACCCATCAGATGACCTGAAGTAATTTGATGAAAATAACCAGTACTTATACGATGACTCAAAGTCATCGTATAAGTAGTCCTAAAATTTATACAACATGCATTTTGAATCCGAAGATTTATACCACGTATTTAATCTGGGTAATAACCGTCAGAAGATATTCTTTACGCGCGCCAACTACCTTTTCTTTCTCAGAAAAATCAACCAACATATTCTTCCTTATGCCGATGTACTGGCCTGGTGTCTGATGCCCAATCATTTTCATCTGATGATTTATGTGCATACGGTAGAAGTATCCGGGGCTGAAGAAGCTAGTCCGGATACTCATCAGATGACTTTAAGTCATCAGATGAGTAATAGCGATAGTAAGAGTAGCATAGGTGACCAAAATTTGAGGAGACAAGAAAAAAAGCAAGATCTTACACAATCCATTGCAGTTATGCTTCGCTCCTACACCCGCGCCATTAATATGCAGGAAGGTAGAACAAGTTCATTATTCAAGGCACACACCCAAGCCGAATGCCTAACGACTCCGCAAGGTATTACGCCGGTATTTTTTAATACCGGTTTTAGGACTCAACTCAATGTCTGGATTCCGGAGAAAGAATATCCGCAGGTATGTTTCAACTATATCCACCAAAATCCGGTAAAGGCCGGACTAGTGAAAAATGCTGAAGATTGGGAGTTTTCATCTTACCCCGACTACTGCGGAATAAGAAACGGAAAACTGATAAACAGAAAACGGGCAGAAGAGTATGGGTTGGTAATTTGATTAAAAGTCACTGAAAATCAATGCATCTATCACCTAACGGAGATTGAATCTCTGAAATAATCGTTTTTCTGAATATAAGTTTTCTGTGGGAAGATTATGGTAACTGAAACATTATTTCCGGGGCAGCTGATTCAGCTATTCATCAGATGACTTCAAGTCATCTGATGAATAGCTGAACTTCCGGAGCAACTGGTTGTAACACGACTTTTAGTCCTTCGAATACTCATCAGATGACCTGAAGTCATCTGATGAGTAGTAGTACTTCCAGAGCACCCTGTTGTAGCACGATTAAAAGTCGGACTACAACTAAAGCCGGACTAGATTTGAATAATAACACTTAACCAATTCAATTTTGGCATTTATGACGTAAACCGGAAAAACTCAATGATGCCGCAGCATTACCAGTAATGCACCGGTAATGAAGGCTGCCACCCACCATATATAAACACAACGGGTGTAGATATTCAATGTTTTACTGACTGTTTGAACCGAGCCGTTTTGGGGCTTATATCTCCACAGCAAGATGGTGTCAATAGTCATCCCTAACAAAGATGAGTAGCCGATAAGTCCGTGAAAAGTCAATCCTCCTTTGGTTGACCCGAGGATCATAAGGATGGTGGCGGAAATATCGAGTATAACACCGATAGTGAAATACAGCAACACGTCCGGAGTAATTTGCCGGCGTCGCTGTTCCTTGAAAAAGCCAATGGAATAAGATATTAACGCCAGTGTTACCACCATAGAACCTATCATGGAATATATTTTCATATTTGTATTATTGAATTAAGGATAAACTATTTTCTATTACTGTTTAAGCCCTAACGGACTACTATTTCTATCTGATTCACATGAAGTCAGTCATTCTGTTTTTTCTGTTGCCGAAACCGGACTATTCAAATCCGATTTTTTTAGCGGCAAAAGCGGTACTGAGTTGCAACATCATCTCACTCTTTACCTGATCCACTTTACTTATGGTGCTCCAGAAACGAATTGTCAGGGAGCAACTTTCGGGGGTAACTTTGGTATACAATATCACAGGCTTGCGGTGTGCTATCACACTCGGAATAACTTTCATCGTATCATTAATCACTTCGTTGATCACATTGGCATCCAGCTCCTCGCCCGACAGCGAAAAGGCTAGTGTGACCCGTTTCTGGTCGTTACTGTAAGTCCAGTTCACAATGTTCTGCGACAGGATACTTCCGTTCGGAATAATCACTTCGGCGCCGTCGGCAGTATTGAGCGTACTAGCACGCAGGCCAATCTCTTTCACCTTACCGGCTTGACCGCTTACCTCTATTTCATCGCCTATCTGCAACGATCCATCAAAAATCAGAATGATACCCGACACAAAGTTGTTGACTATGGCCTGTAAGCCCATACCAATACCAACACCCAATGCGCCTAACAGGAAGGTTAGTTTATCAATAGGCAATCCCGAAGCTGCTATAGCCAACAGGTAACCGCCGATAAGCACCAGTAAACGGGTAATAAGCAAACGGGAGTGTTGCCCTTTGGTAACGGGTGCGAGATCCTCAGGTTCCATACCAGTCTCTCCAAACAAAAAGCTGATGAGGCGCTGCAGGATGTGGGCCAACCAAATAATAGCAAAGAATAATATCACACTGATAAGTTGAAAGGAGATACTTCCTATAGTCCGGGTGCTGGTGAGCATATCCACCACATTTTGACTCAGACTATGATAAATATTCAGATTGGAAGTAAGCATGATAAGCCATATAATCACGGCAAGTATCACCAATGGAATCTTAATTTTTTTTACCACCAGAGAAGCATCAAAAGCTTTATCAATTCCTTTCTTCAACCGACTGCCTTGCAATTGAACTAAAATAATTTCGATAATAATTTCAACAAACACAGTCAGCACAATTACCTGCGTAAGAGCAATGATACCTGATATTCCAACTATACCCGACAGCGAGAACCGTCCGAAAACATTAAAAAGAATACTAAATACAGATAAAGTAGCCGATATGATAGCCGCTATTCTTATCCAGCTATAATACGGTCTTTGTTTGTCGAGTTTTTTATAAAACCGGATAGAGAAAATAATAATGACAGCCTGTATAACCAACATACACACACGGGCTAAGAATGTAGGCTCTGCCAATAGGTAAGTCAGCATATTTACCAAAAGCACAGCCAGCAGTGCCAGCCAGTTCAGTCTGAATGTACGATCCTCCCGCTGCAACAAAATGCTGGATGAAACTGCCAGCAATAGAAAATATTCGATGGCTATATACGATGTGGGAGCATACGCATCAAAAAAAGGCATCAGACACAATAGCAGCAGTAAGATGGACAAAACAGGATGTGCATTGAGATATTGTAGGTGCAGAAATTCAAAAGATTCTTTCTTTATGAGAATGTTTTTCAGTAGTTTCCGCTTCAGGAATAACCACAGAAACAGTAAGATTCCCAATAACAGGATAGTAATTCGCTTTCCCCAGGTCTGACTAATGTAGTACCCGATTGCTTTTTGCTCACTGCCCAGAAAACTTGATGTTTTTTTCGTAGAGTCGTTGGCTATACTATCCGGTTTAGGCGGTTGCCAGAGATAATTTACTTCCTGACCGAAAAGTTGCTGCCCGGCTTTGTCCAACCGGGTGTCCATCATGTTCAACATATTGGATAAAGTCATGGAATTGTCGGATGCTTTTACCTTTAGAGCATTTAAACTATCCACATTCAACTTTGTAATACTGTCAGTCCGGGTCCATTTTCGCTCTAATCGTACCAGCTTATTGTCGAATGTGTTTCGGAGGGTACTGTCGGCATACAATGCCCGGAAGACAGAATCGTTCAATACTTTCTTCATTCTGAGTTTAGAATGATATACTTTTTTGTATATCTTGTTCAGACGCGCCTGAATGCGGTCATTTTCCTCATCCAGCTCTGAAGCAAAGCTCTGATAAAGATATAAATTCCGGATATTGATTACAGAATGCCGGTCGCGAATATTCTGGCGAATCCGATTAATATCTTTCGTAATATAATCCAGTCTACGGCCCATGTTTACAATCTCGAAACCCAGCTTGACACTATCCCTGATCGAATTAAGATTATCATTCACCCGTTCAATGCTTAGCATGTAATCACTTGCAGACAGCGTATCCGCCGCCTGAATGAATTTCCGGTGCTTACCATGTTTGCTCTTTAATTTTTCTGTTTTAGCTTTTACACTATCAGTAGGTACAGCTTGCGTCAGAGTCTGTCCGTTTACGACCTGAGTTATTGCCGGAACCGATTGTGCAATTGCTGCTATAATTACAAGAAGAAAAGAGTATAAAAGAAATAATCGCTTCATTAAAACCACATTTTTGAATAAAACATAGGAGACTAAACAATAAACCTGTAACAATAAATTATTAGAGATTGGCACAAGCTTAGACGGCTCAAAGTTAGCTATTTTAATTGATTTGTTATTTATCAACCACAAAAAAACAGACATCCAGCCCTAAGCTTAGTGCTATTCCTTTTTACTCCATACCGAAATACGTTGTACATACTCCTGAAAGAAACGATTCGTAATAAACTTTTTTCCTATCGTTTTAATTAATTGGTTGCAGTAAACGGCTTGCAGATTTTCGTTTTGACGTAACAGGTTTTTAAACCCCCATAGGTGAATAACCGTTTCATTTGACTGAGAAAACGGATCAGCCAACAAATGGTTCACCGGCATCCCCCAATAAGCGGCACATATAGAGAGTAACCGTTGTTCGGCAAAAACCATTTGCGAAACAAGTTCAGCAGGTTTCTCTGTATTCTGAAACATAAATCGTTTGGATTCGCTAAGATAAAAGTTTTTAAATGCTTTATCGCGGACGTACAAGAAAGCAGTATTCGACGGTAAGACTTCCCAGTCATAATATGCCGGAAAATTGAAGCCATTAGCTTGCTTTAATAAAACCGGACTCAGGTAAACATTCGGATCCAACAGCTCGGTATGTAAGGCCATTATATCCGTTTTCATTAATAGTTCATGTATGGGACGAACAACGATAAGATCGGTATCAAGCATCACGCAGGGAGTCTCCTGCGCTTCCAGTGCCATTAATTTTCCTGCCGCCCAAAATATTTCAGGATCAATCGGATAATTATTGTTTTCAAAGAGATCTGTATCTATTCCACCATTCCACAACCAGAGCAGATCATATTCTCTGATAAACTCATATCCCGCTTTATCGGTATAAAGTTTTATTGTTCCGTTATACTTTTGCCACATCAAAGCAGAAATAATCATGGTCATTATTTCGGCATTATTCATGCTGAAAAGCTGACCACCAGTGGTGGAAGGTTTTGTCCATAAAACATGAAAAGCCGTGTAGAAAGGATGTGTCATGCTTTTTTCCCTACAAACCGATTAAATGACCGCCCACCATACCACCATGATAAGCAGATCCTGAGTCCGTAGTTTTACAATAGGTGTTTAAGTTTTCTATACCATCGGGATAATCCTCGTCAGGTGGGACAATAGCTAGTAAACCAAACAGCTGCTCGTCGACAAAGCAAAGCCGGGCCTGTAATTTCAAAAACCGGTACAAGACCGGACTTTTAGTTTTCTGATAGTCATTAAACAAACCTAAAAACAAATTCAGGTTATGCTCCACAGCATTGTATTCCAGCTGTTCGTTATCACAATATGCTTTCAGATGTTTCTTGCCACTCTCTAAGTTCCCGGGATGGACCAGCACATCCTTTAGCAAGTTAATCGTGACACACTGCATAGCTGCCGAAACATTTTGACCACTGTCTGTTGTAAGATATGACTCGATTTTCATTATTTAATTTAAGGAGAGAATGATTTATATACGTTACAAATATACAAGTTTGTCATTTATTTACCATCTAAAAAAGTAATTAATGTCAAAGAATGATGCTCCTAATTACAATATCTAAACTAAACATTACTGTCATCGGGTTGTCGCAAATTTGAAACAGAGCACATTTACTTTTGTACATTTAGAACGAATAACAGTTTTACAACAAACATACTCACCATTCAAATATGCACCTTCTGAAAACATTTCTTGTCTGGACAATTTGTATTATTCAATGATAAAGCACTCAAATTTAAACTAATATATTTAACTTTGCTAACTTATTGAACTAGGACCAGGGCGCAAGTCATGCTTTAGACACACAGGCTATTTATGTAGTGAAAAGTTTCGATGTTATCATAAACGAATTTATTTATGTGCTAAATCCGAATACGAGAGCTATTATCCTTAGCAGCAATCCTTATCAAATACAAATAGGATTGCATTATGTATTCCGATGTATATCCCTTTTTATCAGGCAGAATACTGTTGAATACAGGTCTCTGTCTAAATACTTATCAAATAAACAGTACAATATGAAAAAGACCATTTTTATTGCAGCAGCTTTGACGATTTTATCCGTTTCGCTTTTTGCTAAAACACAGATTATTGCACACCGGGGTTACTGGAACCAACCCGGGTCGGCGCGAAACACCATCTCGTCGCTAAAAAACGCACAAACACTTGGTGTATACGGTTCAGAACTGGATGTACACATCACAGCCGACAACCAGGTCATTGTTTGTCACGACGATTCCATTCAACATCACGATATCAACAGTTCTACATACGCCGAACTGAAAGATCTGAGACTCGAAAACGGAGAAGTGGTGCCCACGCTGGATGCTTATCTGGAACAGGCTCAGAAAAACACAAAGACCAAACTCATTATTGAGATTAAGTATAAAAAAGATGCAGAGCTGGAAAAAAAGACCGTTCGTACAGTGATTGATTTGGTGCAAAAGTATAAGATGGAACAGCATATCGAATATATTTCGTTCAGCATGAATGTATGCAAAGAACTGGTAAAACTAACACACAACATCCCCATTGCTTACCTGGCCTACAAAGATTTTCTTTTTACACCTGAAGAGCTGAAAGAAATCGGTGTTTCCGGACTGGACTACCACTATGCCCTCTTGCTCCAAAAACCCGAATGGATAGCTGAAGCCAAAGCATTGGGACTAACAACCAATGCCTGGACAGTAAACGATCCGGACAGCATTCAAAAATTAATTGATCTGAACGTTGACTTTATCACTACCGACGAACCGCTAAAAGCCACTGAACTACTCACAACAAAATAATAATAAATGCTTAATTATTACTGGTTAATGGTCAATGATGAGTAATTCATGATTTATTATTTATAATTCACCATTAACCATTAGTAATAACATTCTTTCCTCCAACCAGTCGCATTCCGCTTTTTTAATTTTATATTTGCAGTCATTAAATCATAACATCAAAATCTGACTAAAAACGATGAAACAAGCCCTCCTGATTATCGATATTCAGAACGATTACTTTGAAGGTGGAACCATGACGCTGGTAAATGCAGAACAAGCAAGCCAAAACGCTAAACTGCTACTGGAAACATTCAGAAGCAAACGCTTACCCGTTATTCACATTCAACATATCGCCACCAAAGCGGATGCTACTTTCTTTTTGCCCGATACTTTCGGAGTGGAGATACACAAAAACGTGCAACCGCTTACCGGCGAAAAAGTGATCATCAAACATTTTCCCAATAGCTTCAGAGAAACTGAATTGCTGGACGTTCTGAGAAAAGAAGGAATCACCGATCTGGTAATTGCCGGCATGATGACACATATGTGCATAGATGCCACCACCCGTGCGGCTAAAGACCTGGGATACAACTGTACGCTGATTGGCAATGCGTGCGCTAGTCGTGATCTGGAAATAAACGGAGAAAAAGTGAAAGCTATCGATGTGCACAATGCTTTTTTAGCTGCACTGAATGTTACCTACGCTACCGTAACTACCGTCGAAGACTTTATCTGATCATCAAAATAATTTTAAAACGTCATCCATATGTCTAAAAAAATCACCTGTTCACTCCTTTTGCTTCTGTTCGTTGTTCTAAATAATCTGGAGGCAAAAACTGTCAAATTCAACAGCCCGAACATCAGTTATGAAGGCAGAGTTGTATATAAACCTGATGCAGCCATACTTTCGTGGCCGGGAACATCAGTCACGCTCAACTTTCAGGGCAAAGAGCTGTCGGCCATTCTACAGGACCTGGATTCGGCCAATTACTACAACGTCATTGTGGATAATAAAGTCAGCTTCAAGCTCCATACCGAAACGACAAAACGCAGCTACCTACTAGCCTCGGGGCTCAGCGAAGGTAAACATACCGTGCAGCTATTCAAACGCACTGAATGGGACAAGGGTAAAACCCTGTTCTTTGGTTTCGAGACCTCCGACAATGCTAAGCTATTGCCTCCATCGGCTCCTAAAAAACGGAAAATAGAATTTTATGGCAACTCCATCACCTGTGGTTATGCCATTGAGGATGCAAGTGGAAAAGACCGGTGGTTTGGTTATTTTCAAAATAATTATCTGACTTATGCGGCACTTACTGCCCGTCACTACGATGCACAGTACCAATGCATCGCCAAAAGTGGCATTGGTATTATGGTCAGTTGGTTTCCGCTTATCATGCCCGAAATGTATAACCGGACGGATGCTACCGATTCTACGTCGACCTGGAATTTTTCTATGTACACACCGGATCTGGTGGTGATTAATCTGTTCCAGAACGACTCATGGATTGTAAAGCTCCACGATAATCCGGAGTTCAAAAGAAGGTTTGGAACTACCGAGCCCGACGAGGCAACCATCATTACCGCCTATAAAGATTTTGTAACTACCATCCGCAGCAAGTACCCCAAAGCGTCCATCATTTGTGCACTGGGTAGCATGGATGCCACCCGCAAAGGCTCTCCCTGGCCGGGATATGTGCAAAAAGCCGCAACACTGCTGAACGACCCGAAGATTTATACTTGCTTTTTCAAGTTTAAAAATGCAAATGGCCACCCCAATGTGGCTGAACAAAAGATAATGGCTGATACGTTGACTGAATTCATTGATAAAAATATCAAATGGTAATTGCTTTATAAAATTCTAAAAATAAATGCCCGCTGACCTTAATAAGTCAACGGGCATTTTATGTTTTTGAACAAATTAATCAGAACTTATATCCTGCTACTAAAGCAACAGTGGTATTCTTCACATCACCACCACCATTAATAACCTTCAAAAAGCCCAAAGACGATTCCAGATTAAAAAAGAGTCCGCTCTGTAGTTCATAACCTAGAGCTGAAGAAAGACCTAAATCGAAGCGTTTCATAAGAGCTTCATCTGCATCAAGTACTTTTGTAAATAGATTATATCCCACTCCGGATTGAGTATATTCTCCGAAAACTCCGAAACCCAGATAAGGACCAGTAGCCAAAGTCAATTTGCCTGGCCCAGCTGGCAATTTATACATAAACCTTACCGGAATTTCAAGATAAAATGGTTTGATTTTTTGATCAGTGCCATCTGATTTAGCACCTTTAAGTGTAAGCAATGCTTCGGGTTGCAGATAAAAGTCGCCCGAAAGAGGCAACTCATACAGCCCCCCAAATTGGAAACCGATAAGTGTTTTTGTACCATCAGCATCATTTCCATAGAAATTTGAGAAATTCAAACCGGCTTTTACACCAAATCACTGTGCCGATACCGACACGGTTGCCATAGCAACCAGAACCATTAAAATTGTTTTTTACATAATCATTTTATTGTTTTTGCCTACTCATAAGCTTTTCGGCTTCCGCTTCCCGCTATGCAGCAGGTATGAAATAAAAAATTAGACTTTTCTAGAGTTCTAAACTCTGAGGGTTACAAAACATGTAGTGATGTATTACTCGGCAAATATAAAACATTATTTTAAACAAACGAATGCTTTTATTTAAATAAAATGAGCTTTTTTTATTACAAACCACATTTTAAGCCAACAATTACGGCAAAAAACTAAAAATAGAATATTCAGACCAGATCATGACAATAGAAATGATACTATCTTATCTATTGATTTTTAATTGAGAATCAAAGTAAATCTAGAAGAACTTAACGGCAATTATTACGAGAGTTTTGTATTTAATGGAAGTTCTAACTACCGCATTGTTGGGGTCAAAGAGCTTAAAAAACCATTATAAATAGGGATTTGTGCAAAAAAAAGCCAATAGTACCTTTGCATCGGTTAAACAATTTATACATCATGAGACGAGTATTATTTCTTTTTCTCTTTTTGGCAGCTACTTTGTGTACTACCTTTTCGCAACAAATAAAACAAGACAGCATCAGTAAAAAAACTCCTTACGAATGGAATTTTTCTAAATTTCGCTTTGGCGGGTATGGAGAAATTCTCTATCAGCATATGGATTACGGAGCCGACAGGTACAAGTATGCTACCGGAGCGCAGTCGGAAAACCGAGCATACATCTCGGTACCGCGCGCAGTATTTGCTTTCGACTATAAACTGCGCGATGATCTGGTATTAAGTTCTGAGGTGGAAATTGAATATGGTGGAACCGGATCGGCCATGGAATTGGAATACGAAGAAGCCGGTGAATATGAAACCGAAATAGAAAAAGGCGGCGAAATAGAGTTGGAACAACTCCACCTTACCAAACGCTTCAGCAAGTGGTTTAATATCCGTGCAGGACATCTGATAGTTCCGGTAGGAATAACCAACGCACACCACGAGCCAACCTTGTTTTTCACCACGAGCCGACCCGAAGGTGAAATGACTCTCCTACCCTGTACATGGCATGAAACAGGTATATCAGTACTGGGGTATTTCTCACACTTTAAATATGAAGTAATGCTGGTTAATGGACTAGATCCAAATGGTTTTACATCGGCAATCTGGATAAAAGGCGGCAAACAGGGGATGTTCGAAACCGCCGTAATGACTTCGCCTGCTGTGGCGGGACGTGTAGAATGGAGCGGAGTAAATGGTCTGCGGCTTGGTGCATCGGGATATTATAATAAAACAGCAAAGAATGCCAGTAAACCCGAAAAAACAGCCGACATCGACGCCGCGGTCACCATCCTGTCGGGCGATGCACAGTATCTGACAAAAAATCTGACTATACGCGCCAACTACCTGTGGGGAAATTTGAGCGACTCAAAACGTCTGTCGCAAATAAATAAAAATATATCCAGCGCTACCGGCTTTATACGCACTCCCGTGGCAAAAAATGCGTTGGCCTATTCAGTCGAAGCTGGATACAATGTACTGTCATTTTTCAAAACTAAAGAACGATTGATGCCTTTTGCCCGCTATGAATATTACAATAGTGCTCAAAGCATGGAAACGGGTATGTCCGAAATGCCTATAAACAAACGTAATATACTAACTGTAGGCATGAACTATTACCTGCTTCCAAGTCTCGTGCTCAAGGCCGACTATTCAATCCGTCATCTTGATCATGACAATTATAACAGAGAAAATACCTTTGGATTAGCTTTGGCTTATACCGGATGGTTCTTTTCAAAATGAATTTCAGAATAGTTGACAAGTAGACCAGTAAACCAGCATGGTGCAGAGCACCAAAATATTTGTAGGTGCCAAATAACACCGACAAACAATAGGTGCAGAGCACCGGAATATGTTTTTTATAAAATTACGAGTAAATGAATAAACTGGTTAGAAGTAGACAAGTTAACTTGTCTACTTGTCAACTAGCAAACTAAATATCATTAATTATAACAAGTCACTTAATAATTAGAAATATGAAAAAAAACAGACTCTTCCTAGTACTATCCGTGTTATGTGTGGGTATTGGCCTCGCCGGATGCGATGACTCTAAAACGGAAGCCACAGAAGATGGCTACGGATATGAATTTACAAGTGTGATTGACACATATATTGATGATGTGGTACTGAATACCTATACCGATATGAAAGATAAAGCAACAACGCTTTATGAAGCAGTCAAGGCATATGAAGCCAATCCTTCTATCGGCTTAACCAATGTATGTGCAACCTGGCGGGCTTTGCGTATTCCATGGGAACAAAGCGAAGGCTTCCTCTTCGGACCGGCAGCACTGCTAAGCCTTGATCCGTCGCTCGATTCCTGGCCACTGGATAAAACTCAGCTCCAATCCATTATCGATTCAAATATAGCGCTTACCAAAGATGCCATTGCATCATCTAACGTGCACGGATTTCATACCATAGAATATCTTATTTTTAAAGACGGAAGTCCTAGAACTACAACCTTGTCGGTCAGAGAACTCAGCTACCTGGTGGTGGCAACCGAATACTTACGCAATGACACTTACGAGCTATGGGCAAACTGGATAGGTGAATCGAATATCACTGACAGTAAAGTATTGGCTGCTTTTGCCGAAGACGAAACAGAAATCAAGTATAACTTTTCCACCCAGTTTAAAAATGCCGGTAACGCCGGGAGTATCTTCTTGTCGCAAAGCGATGCTATTGATCAGATTATTGACGGTTGTATCGACATAGCCAGTGAGGTAGGCTCACAGAAAATAGGTGGTCCGAACGCTACAGCCAAAAAAGGAGACACCGAACAAGCAGTATTGGATGTGGAATCGTGGTACAGCTGGAATTCTATTGATGATTATGCCAACAACATTGTGAGTATCCGCAACTCCTATTTCGGAGGACGAAACAAAACAGCTGCTACGGCCAATGCCAATAGTATTTCGGCTTTTGTAAAAAGCAAAAATGCCGCTTTGGATACAGAGATTACCAATGCTATTGAAACAACGATTAATTCTATCAATGCCATGGATCATCCTTTTCGCAATAATCTTACAGGCACAAAGGTAGATGCAGCAATTGATGCCTGCAGCAATCTGGAAACAATTCTTACAAAAATCAAGACCTTGAAGAATTGAAAAATCGATTTCAAAAGTAATTTAGCAAATGCTATGGTATTCTTATTACTTCTCAGATCGAGACTTACGTTAAACTAATAAAAACATGACTAACAGAGTTTGTACTATATGGTTATTGAGTGTTGGGTTGCTGCTGTGCATGATGGCACTCAATGGCTGTAAAACAGATAGCGACGATATTATACTCAAGCCAAACGGTAAAGCTGCCGATCCGGCAGAACTCTCGGCCGGTACTTCCACGGTGTTTATGACCAGCGCCTTTGCCTACGACACACCGGCTTCATGGGTTACCGGGTCATTGTCAACACGGTTTTATTCCGGCGATCAGCTCTATGACAACCCACGCATAGCCGACCAGAACGATCAGACACAAGGTGGACTGGGGCCACTGTACGTGGGGTTTTCCTGTGGTAGCTGTCATAAAAATGCCGGACGCTCCTACCCTACCCTCTTCTCCGAAGGCGGATCGGGTACCGGATTCTCCGGCCAGTTAGTCTTTATTTGCAAGCAAAACGGAACTTTCTTCCGCCAGTATGGGCGTGTGCTACAAGATCAGGCTATTTTCGGCACCAAGGCTGAAGGCAAACTCTCGGTCACATACACGGAGACAGAATATAAGTTTCCCGACGGAGAAAAATATGCGCTGGTAAAACCAACCTATAAAATTACTGAATGGTATGCCGACAGCATTGCTCCCGAAGATTTAATTATCGACGTACGTATTCCGTTGCGCCACGTGGGTATGGGTCAGATTATGGCGTTAGATCTGGATGAACTTAAAAAACTGGCCGCGGCCAGCAATTATCCAGAATATGGCATATCGGGAAAAATGAACATTATCACCGAACGCAACAAAAGTTATATCGGAGTGGGAGGAAATAAAGCACAACATGCCGACTTAACAGTGGAACTGGGTTTCTCGTCCGATCTGGGGGTTACTTCCGACCGCTATCCGCTGGAAGTGGGTTACGGTCAATCGCAGCAACTGGGATACAGCCATTACGGCATTCAGATTTCCACCCACGACATGGAAGATGTGGACTTATATTTAAGTTCACTGGGCGTGCCGGCCCGTAGGAACGTGAACAATGCCGCGGTAAAACAGGGAGAAGCAAACTTCTATGCAGCCAAATGCTACCTCTGTCATACGCCTACGTTACACACCCGGCAGGATGCTATTTCTCTGCTCAATGGAACAAGCCTGCCCTGGCTGAGTGGACAAACTATTCACCCGTACAGCGACTTTTTATTGCACGATATGGGCTCCGGACTGGATAGCCACTATCGCTCGGGACTGGCAGCCGGTTATGAGTGGCGCACCACACCACTCTGGGGCATCGGGTTACAGGAAACGGTAAACGGACACACGCGCTTTTTACACGATGGGCGAGCACGAAACTTTACCGAAGCCATCATGTGGCACGATGGCGAAGGAGCTGTTTCGCGCGAGCTGTTCCGCCGTATGTCCAAAGATGACCGGGATGCATTACTTACTTTTTTGCGAAGCTTATAGTAGGTTATAAGTAAATAGTTCCGAGTTACAAGACCGTTTATCTGAATATGACCAACAAAAAACATATTATTGATTACTTAATTAATTTACAAGATATATGAAACTCAGATTTTATACTCTCTTTCTAACCCTCTGTTGCGCCTGTGGCATTTCGGCACAGCTTACTAACGATAAGAACATCGAAAGTGATGTGATTCCTCTGGCCGGGAAAAAAGGCTTCAGCTTTGAAACCAAAGCTGGTGATTTTGTATTCAAACCCTTTGTGTTGGTACAAACCTCGGCCAAAATGAACTATTACGACGACGAAGGGTTGGGACTCGACGACCAGGATAACATTGCCAACAGTGGTTTTGAGATCAGCAATGCCCTGATTGGTTTTGCTGGTAAAGCATTCAATAAGTTATTATTCAATGTCACCATCAATGCCGCACAGTCGGGTGATGCATTGCTTCAGCAAGCCTGGTTCGATCTGGCACTGAAAGACCAATTGCGCTTCCGCGTGGGAAAATTTAAAACGCCCTATAATCAGGCCTATCTGGTTACTCTGGGCGAAACGATGTTTCCAACCTTGCCCCTATCATTAACTTCGGCGGTAAACATTCCGTATTCGCTGAATTCGGTAAACCCAAACATAGCTACCAGCTTTGATCTCGGAGTACAGGTGCACGGCTTACTCGCCAACAAATGGCAGTATAGTGTGGGTATATTCAACGGTACAGGTGTATCGGTAAACAGTGCTAAAAAGACAATGAGCGATGACCTGGGTATTCCGTCGCTACTCTATGCCGGACGGTTGGCTTTCATGCCTAAAGGTGTGATGCCAACCCATCAGGGGAGTCCCGATGATCTGAATAACAACAAGTACCTGATTGCCTTGTCGTCGTCCTACAACGTGGAAGCCAACTATCAGGCAAGTAACGATTTCAGGGCTGGACTTGAATTTGCGTACCTCTATAAAAAATGGTATTTCACGGCCGAAGCTTACTATCTGAACATGAAGTTTACGAAAAAGCAAAACATATCTCCCGCCTACGGCTTTGCAGGAGGTTATGCACAGGCCGGTTATTTTATAACCAACAAAATACAATTGGCGACACGTTATGACTTTTTCGATCGAAACTCATTCAAAACGGCTGGTATACTCAATGCTCCCGCTGTAGGACTAAACTACTTCATTGCCGGATACAACCTGAAGTTACAGGCCATGTATCAATATCTGGGTAAATGGGGACATGCTACTCAGCTAGCCAGAGACAATGATGATCTGGGTCTGGCAAAACACTATGCTCAGGTTATGCTACAATTCTCTTTCTGATTCTAGCACAAATAAAGAGTTGCAAACAACATCCCTCAAAAAAAGGGGGTTATGCCACCTAACTAAATTTAGGAAACAAAACAAATGAAAAAACAAACGATACACTACCTGCTTGCTTTTATCCTCTGTTGTCTTTCATCCTGCGATAGCGGAGACATTTACCCAAAAGACAGCTCTGGCAATGTATTAAACATAAAAGTCACAGCAGTCTTCAGTCTTAGCAATATAGAAACCTTTCCGGTAAATTATAAAATTGCAATAGCATCATTCAATGGGAGCTCACTCTATCCCGGCTCGTTTACAGTAATTGATAAACCAACCGAAGAGGGCGGTATTGTTACAGTGTCATTATCAAGTATTCCTGAAGGAACTACTTCTATCAGCTTGTGTTTGTTACAAGCCGTCGGGAATAAAAAAGTATACTCTTTTTACAACTATCCGTTCACCGAAACACCCAAAGCCAATCTGAACATCCCGCAGCAGCATATTGACCTTGCGCCCCTGGGTCGTTTAAGTGCACAGCTATTTTCACAATGTATTCAATGTCATGGAGGAGGGTCATCAGCCTCAGCCGGACTGTATCTTACTCCGGACAGTGTGTACAAATACCTGGTGAACCACGTAGCCAAAAATTCGATCAAAAACCGGGTGACTCCGTATAGCACAAGCAACAGTTTCCTGATGAATGTACTGCAAACCAAAAATGTGGTTAAATACAATCATACCGACATAAGCACATTAAACGCAGAAGACATTACTTTGGCCGAAGCTTGGATCATGTCCGGAGCACAAAATAACAATTAAAACAACAATAGTCTTTATGTATTCAAACTCATATATAAAAAAGAAACCCAACGCAAGCTTACCAAACCCCAAGAACTCGGCAAGGATAGAAAACGGAACAATGGCGTACAAAAAGATAGTATGGACTAACCCAATGGCAGAAGTGAATTTGACCATATTTGGTAGTGGAAAGAGTGGAGCCGAATTCCATGCCACGATTGAACTGACCGATACAGTCGCCGATACGGAAATGCAGTTTAAAGCCGTAGAAACAGCTATTGAACGTTTACAAATCGAAACAGAGCTATTGCACAATGCTAGTCCGGTATTCAAACGTTATTTTGTGAGCGATGCTATTAATCAGGCCTATTTACTGCCTGAAAACAAAGATATAGCTGTTTCGGTGGTACAACAACCACCACTCAACGGTACGAAAGTAAGTGTATGGATGTATTGGGTAAAAAACAGCCGGGTGTCGACAATGAAGCCCAATACCATTTGCTTGGAACGCCCTTCATTCCGCCATCTGTACACGACACAAATGCACAGTCGCCAGAAAAATGAAGTTGCCGAGACCTATTTCATTTTTGATAATTACACCGAAATACTCACAGCCCGTCATTGCACACTCAAAGATAACTGCATCCGCACATGGATTTATGTACAGGGCGTGGATATTCATTATGAAAAAATGGTAACGGCACGCAAAACCTATTTCGACCGCGAGGATCTAACCGATAAAACGCATTATATTGCCAGTACGGGCATCGAAGGAAAATACAAATATCCCGACTCCATTATATTGATGGATGCATACAGCATTGAAGGTGTCAAAAAGGAACAGATCACCTATTTGCAGGGTTTATCGCATCTGAATCCCACCATAGAATACGGTGTGACTTTTGAGCGGGCAACGGCGGTAGACTATGCCGACCGTCGTCATATCTACGTGTCGGGAACGGCGAGTATTGATAACAAAGGACAAATTGTACACCCGCTTTGCATTGAGAAACAGATTGAACGAACGTTTGAAAACATCCGCATCTTACTCTCCGAGACTCAAGCCGGGATGGCAGATATTGCCCAAATGATTGTTTATCTGCGCGACACAGCCGACTATCAACTTGTTAATGAATATATAGACATTCACTACCCTCAAATCCCGAAGGTGATCGTGTGGGCTCCGGTATGCCGTCCGGGCTGGCTTATTGAGATTGAATGTATTGCTATCAAAGCCACAGAAAATAACAGGTTTGAGCCGTTTTGAGGAATGAAACAAGCTAAGATAGTGTTTGAAAAACTAACGAAATCGCTCGCATTTTACATCCTGATAGTGCTTATGCTGTTGATGGGCTGCGCGACGCTTTTAGAAAAAAATCACGGAAGCGGATATGTTTACGACAATATTTATGGAACATGTTGGTTTACAACACTCTGGACATTGCTGGTAGTACTGGTTTGTATTGGCATGATTATAGGTAAGATATACCGAAATCCGTCTCTCTTTTTGGTTCACCTCTCATTTGTGGTTATTCTGGCAGGTGCACTATGCACCCGCTTATTCTCGCAGCAAGGCTATGTGGTTTTACAAACAACCGCCCCGACAAGCATTCTAAAAACCGACGAACAACTTCAGCAACTACCCTTTTCGTTGCAACTGGATACCTTTTATGTAGAGTTTTATCCCGGAACTGACGCTCCGGCGGATTACGTAACGCATTTCAGAATTACAAATACGATAGGTCAAACCAGCATATATCAGGTTTCTATGAACAAGATATGCTCTTACGACGGCTATCGTTTTTACCAATTGTCGTACAGCGAGGGTGGAAAAACAAGTGTACTGACGGTAAACAGAGATCAATGGGGAATTCCGCTCACCTATTCCGGCTATGCCCTATTTGTATTAACCATGATTTGGTATCTGCTTTCGCCCCATAACGCATTCCGCCAACTGTTACGGCACCCCTTGTTTAAAGCCGCCGGCATTTGTCTGCTTTTATTGATGATACCAATCAGTACAAATGCTCAGCTCAGAACCAAAGACAGCCTGTCGGTGAACAGTTCGCAAGCTGATCAGTTCGGGAAGCTATACATGTTATACGAAGGGCGCATCACATCCATTTCGGTTTTTGCGCGGGACTTTAGCCTCAAGCTTACCGGCAAGCCTCGGTTTGGATACCTCACTGCCGAACAATTCCTTATGGGACTTCTATTTTTTCCCGACCGGTGGCAGCGGGTGGCTTTATTCGAAGTGAATGATCCTGCTTTAATGCACGATCTGAATTCGCCCGAAGGAAAGGCGGCTATCTCCGATTTCTTCGATCAGACGGGAAGGTATAAGCTCCTGAACTACCGTAGCGGTATGGGAACAATGACTGTCAAATCGCCTCAACAGAAAGAAGTAGAAAAACTAAATGACAAGATACAACTCATCAACATGCTTCACAGCGGAGTGCTGATGCAACTCTTTCCGTTGAAAACATCTGCCGCTACAGTACAGTGGGTGCAACCGATCCAAGCACTTCCACGCAACACAACCGCTACCGACAGTAGCTTTGTGCGCGCTGCGCTCACATCCTATTATCTTGCTTTATTGGCCAACAATGAACAGCAGGCAAGCGGCGTACTTAACCGTATCGCCGACTTTCAGCACAATCAGGCCGACGTGGTACTACCATCTGCTCAAAAGCGCAACATGGAGATTTTGTACCTCAAAGCCGGATTCAGTTCCTTATTATTCAAGATCAATCTTACACTCGGTATCATAGCGTTGTTAATCGCACTCCTCCCCATAGGATCAAAACGACCTCTCATGGAACGTATCCTATTTTATCTACTCCTGTGCAGCTTGTTCACTCATACGCTATCCATAGCCCTCAGAGTCTGGATTGCCGGACACTTGCCACTCACCAACGGGGCTGAAACCATGCTGACGATAGCCTGGTGTGCCATGTTGGGTGGCCTGTTTCTCCGGCGCAAGTTCTCACTTATTATGGCCTTTAGCTTTTTGCTCTCCGGTTTCGCACTGCTTGTAGCACATCTTGGCATATCCAATCCCAAGATTACCCCACTGACGCCCGTATTGTCATCGCCACTGCTAAGCATACATGTTTCAGTCATTATGCTGGCCCTATACTTTACTGGCTTTCGTAGCACTCAACAGCCTGATGACACTCATCCTGCTGTTACCAGCCCGTCGCGAAACCTACCCACAGGCAGTACTTATGCTGGAGCGTAACCGGATATTCAGTTTGTTGTGTTTGTACCCAGCTATATTACTGCTTGGCGCCGGCATATTTATCGGAGCTGTATGGGCCAATGTGTCGTGGGGCCGATACTGGGGATGGGATCCCAAGGAAGTATGGGCACTTATTACCTTTATGCTTTATGCTCTGCCGCTACACCGGCATATCAGCTGTATAGGCCATCGTTTCTGGTTTCACGTCTTTGGTCTGCTTGCTTTTTACACGGTACTTATGACTTATTTTGGGGTCAATTATATATTGGGAGGGATGCACAGCTATGCGGGCGAAATGGACTTAACCGGTACATGGATCGCTGTTGTTTTATCCGTGCTAATACTTCTTTTTCTCATTATCTTCTCGTACCGGGAATACAAAAAAATATGTGTTTAAATACATAAAGAATGCCCCTGATTGATAGTATCCGATTCTCTTTATCTACGGATTACATTCGGGATGATGGAAGGTTGGCTTCAATATCTTATCAAGTTAGCATAAAGCCAGCCATAACAAACTCCTTTTCCAGTACTATCTGATCCTATACTGATATAATACTGATATAATACTGATCCTATACTCACGTTATACAGGTTTTATACTGTGTTTTTTTAAGAATCACGATCATTATTTTGTCTTAATCGAGTCGCTCAGCAGACAGTTGATCAAATATTTTATCTTCAAATAGTGTAGCTACTTCTTTGTCATTCCACTATTAATGGTAGCTAACGAAGCAATGGGGTACTGACACAATAAGCCTGCTTTACCTCCCTAAAACGTTTTTTTTAAGTAAGATGATCTTCAAGTTTTATGAAGTTCTTTGATATGGCATAGAGTGTCAAACCCGGCAGGCTTTTTATTCCTGTCTTTTCTACCAGATTTTTACGATGACTAACTACTGTGTGAACACTAATATTCAGCTTATCGGCAATCTCTTTGCTGGACAATCCTCTGGTCAGATGAATCAACACTTCAACTTCCCGATCGGTCAGATCTTTATTGTGATTAGCTTCACAATTATACTTACTATGGAGGTTATTAATACGTTGTATTATTTGTTCCGCAGAATCAGTTATAGAAATTGCATCATCGAGTCTCATCAACAGCTCACTATCATAAAAAGAGTAGACCAGACCTATCCACACAGTGTCGGGAAAATTCTTTTTTATCTTTAAAAAAGAATTGATCTTGTTTTGAATAATGGCCGGATTCAATATCACAATGCTAAACTTCAGCGTTAAACTATTTGTCAGTTCTGCCAGTTCCGATAATCTGTACAGGCAATAATGCTCTGTCGATTTCAACAACATATTGGAGAATCCCTCATAAATAATCTGAGAAGGTTCAATAACGGCAATATTAACCCTGCATTTACTCATCTCTTTAATTTATTTTCAATTTCTTCAATCAACGGAAGTAAAATAACCTCTTCAATGATAGAGTGAATATTTAAATTTCGTTCAAGTTCAAACAAAGCCGAAAGAAGTTTTCGTCTAAGAATATAATCCTTATTTAAAGAAATATGCTTTAGCAACAGGTTCTTCAAATCGGATAATTTAGTTTCTATATCAGTATGATGAACCTTGTATTCTTTCGAAGAGAAAACACATTTTTCAATATCTATATTAAGTTCAAAGAGCTGCTTAAAATATGGAAAAGCTATTTTATCCTCATAGTCAAGATGTTCTAAAACCTCACTAAAGTAATCATTAAAGAATACCTCTATTCGTTTCACATCGCTTGAATTCTGATGATTGTATAACTGATTAATATATTGTTTAATCTCTGGATACTTATCGTTTTTATAATAATTGTGACTGTTCTTTAGAAATTTGATAACAAGTAAAATATCTAAATTGGCAGACATTAATTCTTCCATATTCGGATAAAAGCCATTATACAGATTACTGAAGATTAAGAATACATTCTGGTCTATTCTGTTTATCCGGCAAATCTCTTCGACAGTCATATTATTAACAGCATAATCTATTTCAAAATATTCCATCAATAACAATAACGACGGATTTTCATTAATCAGATCCAGCACCTGCATGGACGGTTTAATATAAATCTTATAAATCTGATACATATATTCTTCTTATTGGTTATCTCAGTTAATATTTTTATACTGGTCTTAAATCGTAATTTTAATACATCATTGCAATTCTTATTAATTCTTGCCTTCACAAATACGTGCATCAGAAAAGATGTTATTTATTGTTGATACAAAGTAACAAACAATACACTTGCCGTCCAATCATCATTAATAGGGATTTATAATTGATTAATTGCTCACAAATAAGGATACAAAAAAAGATTTTGCCAGCACCAAACTGACAAAATCTTCCTAAAAACCAGAAACCAAAAGATAATATGAACCGAACAAAACTGATTAAGCACTACGCTTAACCATGGGTACATACGATAATTTATTCATATTGTTTTGTTTCAACTTCAGATACCGACGACACTGCAAAACCCCGTCGTAACCCAGCATGGTTCCCAGAATAAAATCTTCCTCAGGAGTAAACTCGTTGAGTTTCTTATTCCCAATTTCTCGTAATACATCTACACATTCTTTATCGCCAAAAAACAGATTGATTTTGGAAGGAGTAACCTCACGAACGATATAATCAATGTTTTGAATCTGTAACTTTCGCTCTGCTTCATATCTGAAACTTGCATCCAGAGTATGCAGCACCAAATGCCGAAGCCCCTTTTTATATTCGTAAATATGATGAACTAATACTTTCATACTAAATTAAATATTATACTTATACTTATACTTCATGTTATACCCCGTTGATTATTCTCCCCTATTTGGCAATCCGCTTCCTGAAATACTTCGAAATAATTATTGAAACTCCGGCAAAATTGCAGACACCCAACTGACTATCCGGGCATCAGTTTTTTCATATTCATTATCCTGATCCAGTGCCAGTCCGACGAACTTGCCAGCTTCTTCTGCTCTCGAAGACTCATAATCATAGCCCTCCGTTCCGACAAACCCTACGATATTACAGCCCTGATCTTTGATTGTTTCGTATAAAATTCCCATACCATCTACAAAGGTATCGGAATACGACGATGAGTCACCGAGTCCAAACAGAGCTATTGTTTTGTCTTTTAAGTTCTGCGCTTGCAGTTTGGGTAGAAATGAATCCCAGTCGTCCTGTAAGTCACCGCTGCCCCAGGTAGAAGTTCCTAAAATCAAATTGGCGTGAGCTTCTAAATCGGTAGTTTTGATTTTTGCCACATCAAATAAGTTAACTTGAGCATCTCCCAACTGTTTCACCAGCTTATCAGCCACTCCTTTAGTGTTACCACCCGACGAACCGTAAATTATTGCTATTGGTTTCATTTTATTTTAAAATTAAAGTTATTGAATTTAGAATAGACGTTTCATTAAACATCCGGCATAAATAAACCTGTATGGGCATCTACAGATTTATCAATTGAGGAAAACGAAAAAATCGAGTTGATTAGTTTTTATGTATTGCTTATATGTATAATCCGGTTGTGATATACTCAGCAGGGTTTTAAATTCTGATAGTTCATCGCTATTGAACATCATGTTAATGTTTTGATACCCGATTGGAATCATTATCTTCCGTATATAGCTTGAATTCCGATTTGCAGACTCCCACTGAGCACCATCCAGACTTTTGATATAGTCTGCAAAATGCTTATATTGTTCTGCAGTAAAATTGAAGTTCAGATTTTTAAATTCGACATGAATTAAATTGCACTTAAAGCATTTGAATACCATTCCATGAATTGTTTGCCCTACTATGATTTGTTTTATATTTTCCATTTTAGCTGTCCGTTTAAATCAACATTGCAAAAGTAAGGTACAACAGCAGGGCGGGCAATCCCCACAAATGGTGAATATTCAGCTTGTCGTAACAATATATATTGAGTGTTCTTGCTTTTTATCAACACACATAATGCAGTCAACATGTTTCAGAACAGATCTGCAAATAAAATAAAAGCAGCGATCCATTGCTGAATCGCTGCTAGACATTGACTGTTTTATCATTCCGTTACAAAGAACTACAGATTAACAGGAACAATCAGCTTAAAGCTAATATTTCGTCCCATATTATAAACCCCTACCCTACCCGTAGCATAATTCTCCGCTTCATATTTCAATCGGCTCAGGTGACTTTGATAAGCCACATCAGCCAGATTTGTACCACTTATATAAATCGTACACAAGGTACGTTTATTCCAAACCACGTCTGTACCGATACCAGCATTCAACAGTGTATATGCATCTGTCGGAGTTTCGGTATTGTAAGCCGAATAAACATGAGTTTGCTTAAAGTCATGCTCCAAACCAAACGACACATAAGTATTTTTCAACGATTTAATGGTATGATTCAGGTCGACCCTGATGTCCGAAGTCCATTTGGGAGCAGGCGTAAAGGGCAAATAGCGGGTAGAATCGGATTGATTCTTCAGCTCGGAATAGACATACGAAAAACTATTTTCGAAATGTAACCAATCCAATGGATGTGGATGAATATCCAGATATGCCTCACCACCAAAAAGCAATGCATTGCCCGAATCAAATTTGTAAGTAGAATATCCACTTCGAATAGAGTCTCCACCATTCACACTATTGATTTTATGTGAATAAATATAGTTTCTGATATTATTAACAAACAGATTGACCTTAGCCGTCACATGCTCGGTATTATAACCCAGCTCGTAATCAAGCTGCAAGCTATGTTCCGACTTTAAGTTTGAATTTCCTATTTCATAACGTACCGTTCCGTCGTGCACCCCATTCGAAGCCAGCTCGCCAATACTCGGAGCCCTGAATCCTTGAGAGATATTTAACTTGGTAACCCAGTTGTCGTTTAGTTGTAGGCTGGCTCCTATACTTCCGCTTACACCATTGAAGTCTTTCGAAAAAGCAAAGAAGCGCTGTCTAGCAGTGGGATCGGATGCAGTGGTTTTAGCATCGTTCGCATCCAGATAAAGAGACTTACCGGTTTCAGACCGATTGTCAAAACGGAGTCCGCCGCTGATATCCAACTTGCCTATTGTTTTCTTAGCCACTACAAATGCTCCGATATCAAACAACCCATACTCCGGCACCAGAAACTCGGTTCCTTTGTTCAACGAGCGTTGGCCCATACCGCTTACTCCAAACGAAAAACTGTAGCCATTCCGCTCGGCCGATTGGTAATGCACATCATAATTTACGGTATGAAGCTGAAAGTACAAGCCATAATTATTGGGGGTGAGCACATCGGCAAATTCCTGTCTGCGATTTTGCTGATAGCCAAGACTCGCTTTCAGACTTCCATCGCCCAGTAGAATATTGTTATTCCACACAGCCTTGTAATGATAAACCTGCTGATAAGGCATCTGATGGCTATACGAAGTAAGATCATTATGCGTTGCTATAGCAGTACCGACCGTACCATCAGGGAGTACGATATCTTTCGTGAACTTGCCCGAAAGACTATCCCTGCTACCTTCCACAATGCCCGGAGTCAGATGATACATGCTAAGAGTCAGGTGTGAATATCCCCACCAGTTACTTATCCCCACTAAAGCCGAAGCTGCATTTTCCTTAAAGCCGGAACCGTATACATATCCGTCATACTTATTCTGATAAGCATGCGCCTCTTTGCCGCTATAGCGCAAATCCCATACAAAGGTCTTTTTGTGTCCAGCGTAGTCCAGCGAGTAAGCCATCAGCCCATTGTTGGTCTGATAATTTACACTGGCATTCAGCTGCACTTTGCCCTGGGGCAATATGGGTGCCGAGAAAAAGCTGATCACTCCTGCCATAGCATCGGAGCCATATAATAAACTGGCCGGTCCTTTCAATATTTCGGCCCGGTTCACCTGATTTTCATCTATCTCAATACCATGCTCGTCACCCCATTGTTGCCCTTCCTGACGCACTCCGTCATTCACAACTACTACACGATTATAACCCAATCCACGGATAACCGGTTTTGAAATACCTCCTCCGGTTGTTATTTGCGACACACCGGGCTGAGAACTCAACGCATCGATAATATTGGTAGATGGATGTTGCTGCAGTTCAGTTAAGGTAACTATACTCACAGGCGTTGGCGTTTTGCTTATTTGTGAAGTAATAGCCTGTCCCGTTACAGTCACTTCAGCAATTTCAGTAACCGACTCCTTCAATACATAATCTTTATGCGTCGTCGAAGACAAATCAATAACTTCCGAAATCATTTTGTAACCCACCGAATTAATTTGAACAGATAGTCTGTGTTTGGGTAAGTTATCTATTTGATAAAAGCCCTGTGCATCGGTAGATGCTCCGGTTTTCAGTTCCGGCAAGTAAATATTGGCACCAATTACAGGCTCTCCGTTCTTGTCGGTAACTTTGCCTTGCAAGCTCGTTTGCGAACCTGCCATGACTTCTGCCGCCACATTGAATGTCACGACAAATAAGAGAAGTAATATAAATATCTTTTTCATTCCTGTTTTCTTTTTTGAATTTATTCAGCACATCTATTCTCTAAACCTGAAATCAGCCAACTTCCGTCAACCATTGCATCTGTACAGTTAAATATAAACTATATTGACTAAGAAGTATCGGAAAGCAAGAGCTTACCGCCAGAACTCTTTTTCTTTCAAAAAAGAGTCTTAACCATAAATCTGACTTGGGATTACAGAATAACTGAATCTGTTTTTAGATGTTTGTAAAATGTAGTTGTAATAATGAATGCTACAGATACTGCCCGGCAAGAAACGATTTATTCCGCAGGCACAATCTCTATGTTAGTTCGAAATGCTCAGTCGCAAACAACTGTTGAGTTGTCTGCACAATGAAACAGAAAATAACAATGCAATCAATAAAAAAGAGAAAGTTTAAAGTACAGGAGGACCCCGTAACAGGAAATGGTGTGCACTTTGTTTAATTATTCCATCAACGATTCGCGGAGTCATTTCGCGTGCAAAGCTTACGTCAGCCTTTGGAACATGAACCTGCGCTTGAGGAATAAAAGAACAAAACTCAAAATTACATACTGAACAATCGTGGTGTATATTGGTAATAACACCAAAATCCGATTGAACTTTTAATGTCTCTGCCCGGTCGTGGCTAACCAATAAAATATGCACCGGCTTTACGAGCAGGGAACCCAGTAGTACCGCCGAAAAAAGCAGTGCTACAAATGCATGAACTTTACGTTTTATAAATTGAGACATTCTAATTATTGAACTGCAAAATTACAAAGAATAAAATTGCGACATTTGTAAAACTTGTGAAAAATAGAATACAAATCTACATTCGTTGCATTCAACAAGCTATCCTGACAGTTTGTTCAACCAGCAAAAGTTATCTTTACTGGTTGTCTGCCAAAGTACAGCCATTCACAGCTCTTATCATGAAGCAACTATATGGAAGATAATAAGCATCAACATAAAAAGCATCATATAAATATTAATGCTGATAAATGATTTCCTGAAGTTTAACTCTGCTACATCACCAAACGAGAGTTTAGTGAAAATAGCTATGAACGATAAATTCAAGGCAAAAATAATCAGGAAGAAGGGTAATGAGATATTAACCAGAAATAAAGGTACAATAATGGAAGAAAATGAAGTGGCTACTACCCAGGCAAAAATGATCATTTTTAAATTGCCCGGATTTACTGCCTGATTTATAGTCTTAAAACCGGCTTCTTCGTATTGCTTGCCATATTTAATCATCAGTAACCAAAAATGAGGTATTTGCCATGTAAACAGAAAGAACGCAATAAAAATAATTGTTGTTTCGAACACATAACCACCGGCTGCTGTCCAACCCATCAGTGCAGGAATAGCTCCAACCAACGACCCAGGAACAACAGCAAAAGGAGTAATACGCTTCAAGTATGTGTAAATAAGATTATACCACACCAGATTTACTACACCAAGTAAAGCAGTCACCGCACCAAAAGCAATATATAAAATCAACAACCCTACAATAACAAAAGCTGAAGCAACCAGCCATGCATTTTTTGGGGAGATCTGCCCTGTCGGAATGGGACGGTTCTTTGTTCGCTCCATTCTGGCATCGTATTCACTTTCCTGACATTCATTTAATGCACTGGAACCTCCGGCAAGAAAAAAGACACCAAGCACTAAATACAGAGTTTCTAAATTAAAGTGACCCGCATAGACAACGTAACCGGTAATAGCTGTAAAAGTTACAGCTATGGAAACCTTGTATTTTATTAAGGCCGAAACCAGTTGCAGGTAGTTTTTCATTATTTCAATGTTTTCAGATATTCATTTATTTGTTCGATATCCTTATCTGTTATCAATCCTTTGTATGATTTCATCAGTCCTTGTGGATACCCGACCACCACATCCTTGTTTGGTTCATGAATAGATGTCTTAATATAAGCATCATCAGCAGTAACCTTTCGGGGTGCTCCATTGGTAGTAACATCAACCTTTGAGCCCGACAGTCCTTTAAAAGTCGGACCAACAGATTTTGAGCCATCAAGAGAGTGACAGGCGATGCAACCATTTTTCTCCAAAACCGCATGACCTGAATTAGTGTTAGCCTTTTTTACCGGCAGTGCAGCTATCCATTTGTCGTAGTCCTGCTGATTTACAATTCGGACAATTGCCGACATATACGAGTGACTTACGCCACAATACACGGTACAAAACAAATCAAAATCACCAAGTTGACCCGGTATAAACCATGAGTAATTGTGCTTTTTAGGCACCACATCTTCCTTAATCCTAAATGCAGGTATAAAGAAACCATGTAATACATCAGTTGACACAAGATTTACTTTTACTGGTTTATTGATTGGTAATACTAAGGTATAAGATTGTTTATTTCCGGCATATTCAAATGTCCACTTCCACATGGAGCCGATGGCTTTCACTTGCATAGCATCTTTGGGAGCCTGACGCATTGGTAAGAATCCTTGCCAACCGATATAAAACATATAAAGAACCAGAATCATAGGAATAGTGATCCATGTGATTTCGAGCAGCGAATTATCTTTAATCTGAATTGCCGGTTTGCCTTTTTTCTTATTGTATTTCACAACAAAAAAAATCATAGTAGCCGTAAGAGTTACAAGAAAGAATACGGATATTCCCGTAATGATAAAAAATGCCGAATCAACTCCCTGAACAAAATTTGATGCGTTACTGAACATAATCTAGTTATTAGTTACAAGTTACAATTTTAAATGAAATACAAAAGAAACATCTATCGATATGCATAATCAATAAATGTAATAAGCACAATTACAATAAAGAGCACGAAAACCATACCCACCAGAATGCGAAGTAACAGACTCTCATATTTCAAATGCATAAAATAAGATAACACAAGAAAGCCCTTCACCCCGGCAATCAATAAGGCTACCGTAACTGTAAATGCCCCCAAATGAAAGGAAGTTATACTAATAGTCAGAAAGGTAAGAAACATAAGTACCAACAAGATTTTTGCCAGCACTCTGTATTCGGTAGTATGTGTAGTATTATTTGCCATAATAAATCAATAAAAAAATACTTTAATTTCGATTGTCTTTCATAGAGTATCCCCTTTCAGGAAATTAAATACATCAGCGGGAAAAGGAAAATCCAGATTAAGTCCACTAAGTGCCAATAAAGAGCGCCATTTTCGAGTAGTACATAATCTTTACTATTTATATTCTTACTTTTCACCTTAAAATAACAAACAACCAAAAGAGTCATTCCAATAATTATATGTAAGGCATGCAGTCCGGTCATAAAAAAGTAGAGACTGAAATAAAGCAAATATCCTCTACCCAAAAGCGGCATCAAAGGCGAGCCCGGATACAACTTCATTTCAAACTTATGACCCCACTCAAAATATTTGTTTACAAGAAAAATCGCTGCACAAAATAATGTTATTCCTATAAAAATCAAAGCCCGTTTTTGATCATTTTTTTGAATAGCTGTCAGTGCCATAGCAATGGTCATACTACTAAACAGAAGGACAATGGTATTAATTGCACCAATAGTAACACTGAGTTCCAGGCTACTTTCGTGAAAAGCCAGCGGATATTCTGCTCTGAAAATAGAGTATACCAAAAATAATCCTCCGAACAATAATAGTTCTGTAAAAATAAAGAGCCACATTCCCAGTTTAGAGGCTTCATCGTCTCTATGCTCCTCAACGTGTGTTATCATTTCACTCATATAATTTTCAATTGACACCTATCCCTTAAAGGAGATCGTGTTAGTTATGTCTCCTGAAAATAAATTCAACGGAGAGCTATTATTTCTATCTATTTTTCAAATCGTTCTGGTAAAGCCTCAAATTCCCGAGACCAAAAAAAACTAAAGTCGAACCGACATCACTATCCTTTAAGCCTTGAGATTCTTTACTTATAATCGTACGGATTCTTTTTTATTTCAGGCTCTTCATCAAAGTTTTCCAACGATGGTGGAGATGGTATTTGCCACTCCAGTGTAGAGCCATGCCACGGATTAGCCGGTGCCGGTGCTCCTTTTCGCACACCCTGTACCAAATTATAAACCATCAGGATTAATCCTGAGATTAAGATGAAACCTCCAATGGAAGAAACAATTTGCATCGGTTGAAACTGTGGCGGATAATCAAAATATCTTCTTGGCATACCTTCGACTCCAATAATAAATTGTGGAAAATACAATAAATTAAAACCAACAAAATTAATTCCCCATGCTATATAAGCTATCTTGAAATTATACATTCTACCGTACATTTTGGGTAACCAATAATGAATTGCAGCAAAGAATGCAAAGCCCATGCCTCCAAAAATGATATAATGGAAATGCGCTACCACAAACGAAGTATCATGCACCTGCACATTGGTGGCTACCGAACCAAGCAACAGTCCCGTGGTTCCGCCAATAATAAAAAGGAAGATAAACGAAATTGCATAAAGAAAGGGAGGTTTTACATCTATCGACCCTCTGTACATAGTCGATATCCAGTTAAATACTTTGATGGCACTAGGCACCGCAACTATAAAAGTAAGCAGTGAGAAAAACCACCGGGCTTGTTCGCTCATTCCAGAGGTATACATGTGATGTCCCCAAACCAAAAAGCCGACTCCGGCAATAGCAAGACTGGATATAGCCACTGCTTTATAACCGTATATCTGCCGTTGACAAAAAGTCGGGATTATTTCAGTAATCACACCCATAGCAGGAAGAATCATAACGTACACAGCCGGATGCGAATAAATCCAGAATAAATGCTGAAACAGCAGTGGATCACCCCCCAGATTAGGATCAAAAAAGCCGATCCCAAATAAGCGTTAAGCTATCAACATCAGAAGTGTAATACCTACTATAGGCGTAGCAAGTAATTGTATCCAGGCTGTTGCGTACAATGCCCAGGGAAATAAAGGCATATTAAAAAACTTCATCCCCGGTGCCCGCATCTGATGAATAGTTACTATAAAATTTAAACCGGTGAGGATGGATGAAAAACCCAACACAAAAGCTGCAGCAGTTGCCATGATTACATTTGTACCCGTTGTTGTACTATAAGGTGCATAAAATGTCCAACCCGTATCGGGAGGTCCGTCTTTTAGCAGTTGCGAAGCAATAGCCATGATACTTCCGGCGATGAAGATCCACCATGAAAAGCGGTTTAGTTTAGGGAAAGCCACATCCTTTGCCCCAATTAAAATGGGCAGGAAGAAATTTCCAAACACAGCAGACAAGCCGGGAATTACCACCATGAAAATCATCAGGATGCCATGAAGGGTAAAAACACCGTTATAAGTCTGCGGCTTCATAATAGTCTCCCCCGGTGCTATCAACTCAATCTTCATCAGCAGTCCTAAAAATGCTCCGATAAAAAAGAATGACATGATTGCATACATATAAAGCAACCCAATCCGTTTATGATCGGTGGCAAAAATCCACGCAAAAATCCCCTTGTATTTGCCTTTATGGTCGAGGTAGCTTACATATTCTGTTTTTTCTGTTGCAGTAATCATATACTTCTAATTTTTATTTTTCTTTTTTGGTCTGAGCAGAAACACGATAATAAATACCAGTAAGAAGAATACAATGATGATTCCTGCTATTTTTGTTACATCCAATGCAAATCGTTGATTTGTTTGATCGTAACTATAACACAGCAATAGTATTTTTTGTATCGTTGGTCGCGGTTGCTCTTTATTCGCTTCAATGATTGCCATTTTAAAATCTATAGGCATAAATGTAATGCCATATAAATAGCGGGTTATCTGTCCTTTGGGACTAATGGCTATAATGGCCGAAGGGTGTACAAAATCCAACCCGACTGCTTTTGTTTTAAAACCTGTGGCATTTGTGATTTTAAAAATAGTAGCACTGTCGGTAGTCAGAAAAATCCAACCATCACCATTACCCTTTGAATATTTATCGATGAAACGTTTTTTCTTTTCTTTCGCCTTCTGAGGCGTATCTCTGTAATTAAAACTAATCGTTATCACCTGATAATCTTTACCCAGCTTCATATCAGTTTTGTGAATGACATCACCCACACCTTCAAGCAGGGGACTACAGAGTCCCGGACAATCAAAATAAACAAACGATAAAATAGTCGGTTTGGTTATCAATTGTTTTAACGTGACAGTATCAAACTTATCATTTACAAACTTCAAGTCCAGCGGAATGGTTTTACCAAGGTGTTCTATAACTCCAACTTCAGGCGACTGATCTACCTGGGCAGATACAAATCCTGTAAAAGTCAAGGCAATGCTTAATACAACAATAATCTTCTTTTTCATTTTGATTCGTTTTTCGTTGGTTCTTCCTTTAGCAAAGTTGAAGAAATGGCAATCATAATAGCACCGCCCATTAATCCCGTATCTTTAAGAAGCTCCACCAAGGCTATTTGCCAATTTGGGGTACATAAACCGGGAATATGAATAGTGATAATGAAAATACACAATAAAGCCGCAAGCCCAAAGCAGGCTATCTTCATATTTTTATTTAGTATAATGCTAATACATCCTACAATAAGTAAAGCACCTGTTAATAAAACAGTGAAAGCCCCACCGGGAATAAATGAAGACATCATGCCTATAAAAACATTAGTCATAAGAAAATGATTTAAACCCATTATTCCAAAAGGTAAAGCGAATAAAATTCGTCCAAGAACTGCAAGTTTTTTCATGATTTTAATTTTTTAGTTATCACCTGTTTTCTTTAGTTTTCTCAAATTGTTTAAGAGATATAGTAGAACCAATACAAACACCAAAACCCCAAAGCTGTATAAAACAATTATCCAAATGGGAGCTTTAGCTAAAACATTCCAGATAGCTCTGTCTTTATTCAAAGCTGGTTTGTCTGTTGGAATACCCACTTTCATTTTAGTGACTGACTCTATTTCACCGTAATTTTCATCATTGACCTTCGCGACTAATTCTACAATCCCGGCCTTATCACCAGGTAAGTCTTTGGAAAATTTGAAATTTGCCATGCCATCTTTATCTGTCTTAGTTGATTTACCTATTTGCAACCGGCCAAAATAACGGATAGCAAACAAGGCTACTTCAGCATCTTTCAAAGCTACGACCCCTGATTTCTCGTTTGCAATAGCCAGAATACGAATATTATGTGTTGCCGGATCAAAATTAAGATTGATCTTTACTAACTTACTTTTGTTCGGGTCAAATTTAGAAAGAGTCTGAACATAACTCTTGTTGGAACTTCGTATAAATGAGATCACCCTCCACCGTTCATCTTCTGATAAAACATTTTTAAACGAAGGCATGATCATCCTGCCTGTAGATAGTATATAAAACAATTCACCGTCTGTCAATTCCTGAGTTTTGGCCGAAGATAAATCCGGCGGAACAGGACTTAAAGATTTCAAACTATTTCCTTTACCCGGGTTACCATGACAGGATGCACAATTTTTATTATAGATTGCCTCTCCCTGACTAGCCGATGCAGCATCAAACTTGATATAACTATTTTTCGTTTTCTTATCGACAGGTACATTCCAATTGTTTGCAGCAAAATCATTTGCACAATATAGTATGGTGACTGCTAAAGTCAAGGCAACTCTCAAATCAATAATTCGTTTCAGCATAATCAGTCTTTTTGATTGTTTTCTTCCAGTTGCTCTATGGTTTCATGAACCGAAATTATTGGAATCACTTTCGACAAGACAGTGATAATAATCAGAACCAATATAAATGGAGCAATAGTAATCAGCGTTTCAACCAGTGTGGGGGTATAAATTTTAAAACTCAGAGGGACGTTCTGAATCGGTAAATAAGGATGTTCCTGAGTTGGGACAACAATAATGTATCGTTTAAACCATGCACCAATAAGTACAGCTAAGGCTATAAAAAGCATAGGTAAAGGCTTTCTCATCTTTTTAAATAGCAGCAAGATAATCGGCAAAACCAATCCAAAAAGCTGAACCGACCAAAATAAGCCCGCATGAATGCCCGTGAATAACGCAGATAAATGCAGTGCCTCAGACGTTTTCATTTTGTACGCTGGGACCATGTATTCATTCAATGTAAAGTATAAATAAATCAAGGATACTAATACCAATAATTGTCCCATTTTATCAAAATGATAATCGGTAATATAATCCTTCAAACCATAATTTTTGCGATAAAAGTACATGGCAATAATAACAGCAGCACTACCAGCCACAAAAGCACCGGTAACAAAGTAAGGTCCAAATATCGTAGAATCCCAACCAACTCTGGACGTATTGGCAAATAACCAGGAAGTAACTGTGTGAATAGCCAGTGCCACCGGAATAATAAATATGGCAATAACGCGGGTTGACTGTTTAATTAGTTTTTTCTGAGCGGGTGATCCGGTCCAGTTGAGTGATAGAAGTTTATAAATATTACGGGCAAAGGGAGGAAGTTTATCCAGTCTGTCGTAACAAATTTTCAGATCGGGGATAAGTGGAATATACAGAAACAAAGTACTAATCAGCACATATACTGTCACTACTGTCATATCCCATACAATAGGGGACTGAATGCGTCCATGAATAATTACATTCAGAAGCCGTTCGGGACGTCCCATGTCCATCACGATTACCAAACCAGCAACAGCAGCAAAAGCCAGAGCTATGATTTCCGCAATTCTGGCCAATGGTGCTGCCCATTTCTGCCCTGAGAGCCCAAGTGCCGCACTGATTAGCATTCCGATTAAACTCGTAGCTACAAAAAAAACGAAATTGGAAATATACATTCCCCAAGAAACATAATCGCCAAGACCTGTCACAACCATTCCGTTTTTTAACTGCAAACCGTAGGCACCAAAACATATCAGGAATGCAAGTCCTAAAAAACCCATCCAAATCAGGAAACTTTTATTCAGCCTGATTGACCGAAGCAAGTCGGTGGTAATCTTTTCTGTTTTTAATTGATCTGACATAAATAGATACAAGTATTTAGTTACAAATTTGAAGAAGTTTGAATTTAACCATCGGTATTAACTGTTTCCCAAATGCTCTGCAGCTTCCGGTTTATCCTTATCCTGAAACGGATAGTCTTTACCTTTCGGAGGTAGATAATAAACCCGCGGGTGTGTGCCAAGCTCTGGCATCAATGTATAACCACCATTATCCTCAAGCAGCTTTTTAAAACGGACAGTTTCTTTTGTTGTTCCGTTAGTTACTGTATCTTCATTTTCATCACCAAAATAATAAACACCGTTAGGACAAGCTGAAACACAATAAGGCAATTTACCCTCGCGTACCCTGTCGGCACTAAACAGGCATTTGCTAACGGTTCCTTTACGCTGAGGAACATTCAATTCAACATTATAGGTCAAATCCTCATCTTCTACTGATTTTATTGGTTCAGCCCAGTTGAAAATACGGGCACTATACGGGCAAGCAGCAATACAAAAGCGGCAACCGATACATCTTTCGTTATCAATAAGTACAATTCCATCCTGGCGTTTGAAAGTAGCGTCCACAGGACAAACGGCAACGCAAGGAGGATTGTCGCAATGCTGACAAGGCTTGGGCATATAATAAGCAGGTGTATCATGAGATTCCTGCATTTTCAATACATTAATATGATGCTGTTCCGGGCGAAGATGATGGGCATTATTACAGGCAGCCATGCATTTACGGGCATTCCTGCACTTGGACAAATCTATAACCATCACAAAACGACGCCCCGCTATTCCATCCCGGCCCTCTTTCTGAAGATAGGTAAGATTCTCCAGCTTCGATTTTATGACTTTAGTAGTATCGCTTTTTTCTATTTCGAGAAGTTCATTTTCTGCCGTAAGGACCTTAACTCTTTCGGCTTGCTTCTTTCTCTTATCATAATTTATGCCTGCAAAGATTGCAGAACCACCAATTAAAGTGCCAACGCCAACAATCCCTAAATCCTGTAAAAACTCCCTTCTTGATTTTTTTCTGGGTTTTTTTTCCTTTTCACTCATTCCACTGTGATTAAGATTTAATACTAGATACTCATTTGAATCGAGCTAAATATGCATACGATCTACATTTGTATTCTTTCCAATTCTTCGATATGGGTAAAAAAATATATGATAACTTACTAATCTTGCCGAAACCAAGATATGCTTTCATATATGGAGCAAATATATAATAAAGTTTTTATTTTTTGAACAGCTCTTCTTATATTTTTTTTATATAACTAAAAAAGACCCACTTAATCTCGATATTTAAGTGGGTCTTCCTTAGATAATGGAATACCTTTAGTTAATATATTATTATCTGATGGATTCTCTACCTCATTACAATCACTTTAAATTGAATTTTTTTGCCCTTGCTCGTAATTACACGCCCCAAGTACACACCCTGAACCGGAGACAGAGCAATTGAATTAGTTCGCAATACTTTCGTTGAATAATAAACACAGACTCCCTGTGTGCTGTATACCGATAAAATGGCTCCCTGCAAATCACGATCAACTATGCCTGTCACTTTTACCACACAGAGTTGATCTATAGCTACCTGCGTAGGATATGCAATCACAGCTT
>JAATGT010000023.1 GCA_015654525.1 Bacteroidales bacterium | reverse complement strand
TAGCATTTGCAAATATACTTTAAACGATATAGTACTAAGTGTAAGTTTTGCCGTCTATAGAGTTGTGTGTGGAAATGGCATAGGGAGGAATCCAATAGACGGATAATATGTTGCTGTTGGACTCTATTCCGGGTTCTTGTTTCCCTATTATTTTAATTTGTCGTGATGTATTGAGACGGTTATTGTCTTCGCCGATTTTCAATTCATATTAAATCTTTCAGGATTTTTTAATTGCACAAATATAAGCGATTGCAAGGGAAATAGTTTTCCCTTTTATTTTTGGTCCGATATAGGATAATCATTAAACAACAAGTCATTTTATGAGATTATTTGCTTTATTATCAAGCTTTTTTTTAGTTACTTTCGGGTCGTCGGGCTTTTGCCAACAAACCGAAAAGGAATCGTGGGAAAGTATCAACCGGATGGTTGCTAATTTGAAGGATCCACAATTTCCGGACAGGGTGTATAATATAACGGACTTTGGAGCCCGGGGTGATGGAAAAACAAAAAATACGGAGGCTATTCGTGCTGCTATAGATAAATGCCATGCTGATGGAGGCGGACAGGTGCTGGTAGCAGGGGGCGATTTTCTGACGGGATCTGTTCACCTGAAAAGTAATGTAAACCTGCACATTGCAGCTGATGCGGTGTTGCGGTTCAGCACGGATCCGAAAGATTATCTGCCGCTGGTACGTACGCGTTGGGAAGGGGATGATTGTTATAATTACAGTCCGCTGATTTATGCTGATGGTCAGACCAATTTTGCGGTTACGGGCAATGGAGTTCTGAACGGGCAGGGGAGTAATGAGTATTGGTGGCCCTGGAAAGGGTTGACTGAGATGGGTTGGAAAAAAGGAACTCCGAGTCAGTTGGATGCAAACTGCCGGCCATTGCTGAAAAAATACAATGACACACAGGTTCCAGTGGAAAAACGGCAATTGGGTGACGGTTATTATCTGCGTCCGCAGTTTATTAGCTTTAGTCATTGCAAGAATTTTAAAATAGAAGATGTTACGATCACGAATTCTCCTTTTTGGGTGATGCATCCACTGCTGTCCGAAAACGTAATTATCCGTAATGTGACCGTGAATACGGAGGGTCCTAATAACGATGGTTGTGATCCAGAATCGTGTAAAAATGTGTTGATAGAAAACTGTACGTTTAACACTGGTGATGATTGTATTGCACTTAAATCGGGTCGTGATTTTGATGGGCGTAAGGAAAATGTTCCGATAGAGAATGTGATTGTGCGCAATTGCTTTATGCATAAAGGCCATGGTGGTGTGTCACTGGGTAGTGAAATTTCGGGTGGTTGTAAAAATATCTTTGTGGAAAACTGCGAAATGAGTAGTCCTGAACTAGACCGGGCCATCCGGATAAAAACGAACAACAGTCGTGGTGGTATTACAGATGGCGTGTATGTGCGTAATGTGGCAGTGGGTGAGGTGAAAGATGCTGTTTTATCGATCAACTGTAGCTATGATATTAAAAACGAAGGAGAGGGGAAATTTCCACCGCTGGTTAAAAACGTTTATTTGTCGGATATGACATCTAAAAAATCGACTTATGCTATCTGGCTTGATGGAATAAAAGGGCTTAACTGTGTGGATAATATCTATGTTGAGAATTGTGTGTTTGCAGGCGTAAAGGAAAAAAATTATATGAAAGACAGTGGCAAAGTGACGTTGAAAAATGTACTGATAAACGGGGTAAAAACAGTTCAATAATTATCTAAAAGTATTTTTCTTTCACGATGTTGGCATAAATGCCATTCAATCCCTTTGGATTTACAAATTGTATTGTCTTGGATCATACACATACAGAAAAGCCCGGTTTCAACATTTCGAAACCGGGCTTTTAATTTAGATAGAAATTCCGATGGAATCTTTCTTATTTGATATCACCTTCGGCGATAAGATATTCGGCAATCTGAACGGCATTGAGTGCGGCACCTTTTTTGATTTGGTCGCTCACACACCAGAATGTAAGTCCGTTGGGGTTCGAAATATCTTTGCGCAGACGTCCTACGTGTACGGGGTCTTTGCCCGACAGGAATAAGGGCATCGGGTATTGCTTTTCGGCCGGATTGTCGATCATAACTACTCCCGGAGCTGTTTCAAAAGCAGCACGTGCTTCTTCAACACTGATGGGTCTTTCGGTTTCCAACCATACACTTTCGGAGTGAGCACGCAAAGCTGGTACACGCACGCACATGGCACTTACTTCCACATCGGAGTGCATAATTTTGCGGGTTTCGTTGTACATTTTCATTTCTTCCTTAGTGTATCCGTTATCGGTAAATACATCCACTTGCGGAATCACGTTATAAGCCAACTGATAAGCAAATTTATTGACTGTTACCGGTTCTCCGGCAATAACTTGTTTATATTGCAACTCAAGCTCATCCATAGCTGCTGCACCGGCACCCGAAGCTGCCTGATAAGTGGCTACGTGTACGCGTTTGATGTGCGAAAGGTTTTCCAATGCTTTTAATGCCACTACCATTTGAATGGTGGTACAGTTTGGATTGGCAATAATACCACGTGGACGGGCTTTTGCATCATCGGCATTAACTTCGGGAACTACCAACGGAATATCGGTATCCATGCGGAAAGCTGATGAGTTATCGATCATTACGGCTCCGAATTTGGTAATATCTTCGGCATATTCTTTTGAAATACCTGCTCCGGCAGATGTAAATACTAAATCAAAGTGTTTAAAATCGTCGCCGTGTTTAAGTTCTTTGACGGTGATTTTTTCACCCTTGAACTCATAAACACTACCCGCACTGCGCGACGAACCAAAAAGGCCCAGCACTGTCAATGGGAAATTGCGCTCAGCGAGCACACGCAAGAATTCTTGCCCAACGGCGCCACTGGCGCCTACAATTGCTACTCTCATTGTTTTTAATTTATATTGAAATTGTAATATAGTGAACCTCAATAAATCGTTATTTTTTTGAGGATTTATATTGTTTTCTAAAATAATTTATATATTTGCATTTTTATTTTTTAAATGTATAAGGATGAAATGATTAAATATAGCTATTCGCTAAAAACACCTTAACCTTAATCGACAAGAGGCTCATTTCATACTTTTCGGCACTAAATGAGAGAATTTTCAATAGTTGTATCAAATAAATTCATGCCTTCGGCATTTCTCTTTCAGAAAAAATAATTTCGCAAAAGTAATTCATTTTAATAGAATTATCACGCACTATGAAGAATTTAAACCTCTTTTTCGTGTTTTTTGTGCCGATTTTTTGTTTTGGTCAGGTGAATGAAAGTTTTTTGGATGGAAACTTTATAAATAACCCGATTTGGAGCGGCACCACATCCAATTTCAAAGTTAATAGCTCTCTTCAGCTACAATCCAACGCTGCCGGAGCTTCCACCTCCTACATTTTTACACCCTCGGAAGCCATTGATGATGCCAGCTGGGAATGCTGGGTAAAAATCACCTACTCCACTTCGGCTACCAATTATGCATCTGTTTATCTGGTTTCCGACAGAGCTGATGTCAGCTCCGGTTGTAACGGATATTATGTTCAGGTAGGTGGAACAAATGATGAAGTGTCATTGTTTGTGCAGGAGGGTACAAAGAAAACTAAAATTATTGACGGAACGGATAAGCGGACGGATGGAAATCCCGTGGAGTTGCGAGTTAAGGTTACGCGTGATGCTGATGGAAATTTCAAATTATACAGTAAACTAGCTTCGGAATCGGATTATGTATTGGAAGGAACAACACAAAATAAGGTATTAACGAGTAGCTCCTATTTTGGATTGATGTTTGTAAATACAGCAAGTACGGGTTCGAATTATTATTTTGATGATATAGTGGTTAGCGGCACAAAAGTACGGGATAAGGAAGCACCTGTTTGGACTAGGCTGAGTATTGAACAACCGGATAAGCTGAAACTAAGTTTTTCGGAGGCGATGGATTTTAGTAATGCAGCTTTTAGTCTGAATCAAGGAATGAGTAGCCCTGCTTACCAAACAGTTTCGGATGATAAGACTTCAATTGAGCTAGCCTTCGCATCAGGATTTGAAAAAGGAAAAGCATATTCTCTGCACACAACAGATCTAAAGGGTTTAGCCGGCAATGCGTTGGTGAAAACCGATAGTATTATCGGGATCATAGAATCAAAGTCGGTAAGTGATTTGATTTTAAATGAAGTGATGTTTGAGAACCCGGCGAATTCGCTGGAGTATATTGAGATTTATAACAAGTCCGGCAAACTGCTGGATGTTTCGAATCTGGTGCTTACAACCATAAAAACGGATGGAGCACTGAATACGGGAGTGAAGATACCATCCAATACCCTGATGTCGGCACATAGTTATCTTGCTGTTTGTGCGAAAGCTGATTCGGTACGGAATTATCATCGCAGTCCGGAAGGGAGTACTATTTTGACTACAAGTAGTTGGTCGGCATTGAATAATACGGGATCTACGCTTGTGTTGACCAATGCTGCTAAAGATACGATTTATGATGAACTAACTTACAATGTCAGTTGGCACAACAGCTGGGTAAAAGACCCGAAAGGAATATCACTGGAAAGAACAAGTGCCGACCTAGCCACCCAAAGTCAGGCTTCGTGGCATTCGTGCCTTGCGACTGCTACAAATTACGGGACACCTGGTTTTGAAAATTCTTTTTATGAGGATAAGGAAGCGCCTGTGTGGACAGGTTTGAGTATTGAACAACCTAATAAGTTGAAGCTTAGTTTCTCGGAAGCAATGGATTTTAGTAATGCTGCGTTTAGTATTAATCAGGAAATAGGGAGTCCGACTTCGCAAACCGTTTCAGATGATAAGACTTCAATTGAGTTAACCTTTGCATCAGGATTTGAAAAAGGAAAAGCATATTCTCTGCACACAACAGATCTAAAGGATTTAGCCGGCAATGCGTTGGTGAAAACCGATAGTATTATCGGGATCATAGAATCAAAGTCGGTAAGTGATTTGATTTTAAATGAAGTGATGTTTGAGAATCCGGCGAATTCGCTGGAATATATTGAGATTTATAACAAGTCCGGCAAACTGCTGGATGTTTCGAATCTGGTTCTCACAACCAGAAAAACGGATGGAGCACTGAATACGGGAGTGAAGATACCATCCAATACCCTGATGCCAACCCATAGTTATCTTGCTGTTTGCGCAAAAGCCGATTCAGTACGGAATTACCATCATTGCCCAACCGGAAGTACAATCTTGACCACAAGCAGTTGGTCGGCATTGAACAATACCGGTGCTACACTAGTTCTGACCAATGCTGCTAAAGATACTATTTACGATGAACTGAATTACAGCGCCAGTTGGCACAACAGTTGGGTAAAAAATGCTAAAGGAATATCGTTGGAGCGAACTGCTCCTAACCTGCTAACTCAGAGCCAGACTTCGTGGCATTCATGTTTGGCGACTGCTACAAATTACGGGACACCTGGTTTTGAAAATTCTTTTTATGAGGATAAGGAAGCACCAGTCTGGACAAGCTTAAGTATTGAACAGCCCAATAAGTTGAAGCTTAGTTTCTCGGAAGCAATGGATTTTAGTTCTGCTGCGTTTAGCATGAATCAAGGAATGAGTAGCCCTACTTCTCAAACAGTTTCGGATGATAAGACTTCAATTGAGTTAGTCTTCGCATCAGGATTTGAAAAGGGGAAAACATACTCTCTGCACACAACAGGTCTAAAGGATTTAGCCGGAAATGTCTTATTAAAAACCGACAGTATCATTGGCATTATTGAATCAAAGGTCGTTGGTGATTTGATTTTAAATGAAGTGATGTTTGAGAATCCGGCGAATTCGCTGGAGTATATTGAGATTTATAACAAGTCCGGTAAACTGCTGGATGTTTCGAATCTGGTGCTTACAACCAGAAAAACGGATGGAGCACTGAATACGGGAGTTAAAGTTCCATCCAACACCCTGATGTCGGCGCATAGTTATTTAGCTGTTTGTGCAAAAGCTGATTCGGTACGAAATTATCATCATTGCCCAACCGAAAGTACAATTTTGACTACGAGCAGTTGGTCGACATTGAATAATACCGGTGCTACGATTGTATTGGCCAATGCAGCCAAAGATACGGTTTACGATGAATTGACTTACAATGTCAGTTGGCACAACAGCTGGGTAAAAGACCCGAAAGGAATATCACTGGAAAGAACAAGTGCCGACCTAGCCACCCAAAGTCAGGCTTCGTGGCATTCCTGTCTTTCGGTTAATACAAATTACGGGACCCCGGGTTTTGAAAATTCTTTTTATGAAGACAAAGAAGTTCCTACGTGGACAAGCTTAAGTATTGAACAACCCAATAAGCTGAGACTAAGTTTCTCGGAAGCAATGGATTTTAGTTCTGCTGCGTTTAGTATTAATCAGGAAATAGGGAGTCCAACTTCGCAAATAGTTTCAGATGATAAAATGTCTGTTATTTTGAACTTTGGAGCTGACTTTGAAAAGGGAAAATCGTATAAACTAACAACATCAGGATTAAAAGATTTGGCTGGAAATATCTTACTAAAAACCGATAGTCTCATCGGCATTATTGAAGCAAAGACGGTAGGTGATTTGATATTGAATGAAGTTATGTTTGAGAATCCTACAAATTCGCTGGAGTATATCGAGATTTATAATAAATCCGGGAAGCTTCTGGATGTTTCGAATCTGGTGCTTACAACCCGAAAAACGGATGGAGGAGCACTGAATACGGGAGTGAAGATACCATCCAACACCCTGATGCCGGCTCAGACTTATCTTGCCATTTGCGCAAAAGCCGATTCGGTACGGAATTACCATCATTGCCCAACCGGAAGTACAATCTTGACTACAAGCAGTTGGTCGGCATTGAACAATACCGGTGCTACACTAGTTCTGACCAACGCGGCTAAAGATACCATTTACGACGAACTAACTTACAATGTTAGCTGGCATAACAGTTGGGTAAAAGACCCGAAAGGAATATCAATGGAAAGAACAAGTCCCGGCCTAGCCACCCAAAGCCAGACTTCGTGGCACTCGTGCCTTGCAGCTGCTACAAATTACGGCACTCCTGGTTTTGAAAATTCTTTTTATGAGGATAAGGAAGCACCAGTCTGGACAAGTTTAAGCATTGAACAACCTAATAAACTAAGGCTAAGTTTTTCGGAGGCGATGGATTTTAGTAAAACAACTTTTAAAGTCGACCAAGGGATTGGAAACACTGCTTCGCAAACTATTTCGGAAGATAAAAAATCTATTGAATTAGTATTCTCTTCTTATTTTGAACGAGGAGTTATTTATACTTTACAAACATCCGAAGTGATAGATTTAGCCGGAAATTCAATACTAAAAAAGGATAGTACTTTTGGAATCATAGAACCAATATTAGTCGGTGACTTGTTGCTGAATGAAATTTTATTTGATAATCCAGATAATTCAACGGAATATTTGGAAATCTACAATAATTCAGAGAAATTACTGAATGTGTCGGACTTGATTTTTACGACCCGAAAAAAGGATGGAACACTGAACACAGGTAATAAGATTCCTCCTGAGACGTTGATGTTGCCACATACTTATTTGTCCTTATGTGCTGATGCCGATTCTGTTCGTAATTATTATCATTGCCCGGAGCAGAGCAATATTATCAGTACCAAGTGGAGTTTGCTTAATAATGAAAGTGCAACACTGGCTTTGACCAATTCGGCTAAAGATACCATTTATGATGAATTGACTTACAACGTGAAATGGCATCATGCTCTTATCAAAGACCCGAAAGGGGTGTCGCTTGAAAGAATAAATCCAGATTTACCAACTCAAGATGCGAATTCTTGGCATTCAGCAGCTTCGGAAGTAAAATATGGAACACCAGGGTACGAAAACTCGCAATACAGAGACATAATAATTCCGGAAACAACCGAAAAAATGGTTTGGGCGGAGCCAGAAGCTTTTTCGCCGGACAATGATGGAGTAGATGATGTTTGCCTGATACATTACAAAACCAATGCAGATGGTTATGTGGCAAATGTGATTATTTTGAATAAGGTTGGAGCAAAAATTTGTCGATTAGCATCTAATATTTTGCTTGCAAGTAATGGATTTCTCATTTGGGACGGACGGACGGACAAAGGGAAGCTTGCAAACGTTGGAATTTACATCACTTATTTTGAGATGTTTAATCCGGAACATGGAATTCGAAAACAAATTAAATTACCGATTGTTGTTTCATCTCGATAATTTTGAAAAATTAACGCGCTATTATCCAACAAATCAGCTATCTTTGCAGCGTTTTTTTCTGATAAAAAGAATATTAATTATCAACAAATATAGCATGAAGAAAGTAAGTTACGCATTGGGTTTGAGTTTAGGTAACAATTTGTTAGGAAGTGGAGTCAGCGCTTTAGACTATGCTCAATTGGCCAAAGGTATTCAAGATGTAATGGAGCAAAAGGAACCTGAGATCAGTTATCAGGAAGCTCAAACAGTTATCAATGATTTTTTTCAAAACCTGCAAGCAAAAATGAGTGAAAAGGCTCAGGGCGAAGGAAAAGCCTTTTTGGAAGCCAATGCCAAGCGTGCCGAAGTGGTTACATTACCCAGCGGATTACAATATGAAGTTATAACAAAAGGGGAGGGAGTTATACCTGAGGTGTCCGACTCTGTAAAGGTTCATTATCACGGAACTTTAATTGATGGAACTGTTTTTGATAGTTCTGTAGATCGCGGTGAACCTGCTACATTTGGTGTAACACAAGTTATCAGTGGTTGGGTTGAGGCATTGCAATTAATGCCAGTAGGCTCAAAATGGAAATTATTTATTCCATCTGATCTTGCTTATGGTGCACAAGGTGCAGGACAAGCTATAGCTCCATACTCATCATTGATTTTTGAGGTTGAATTATTGGATATCGTATAATACTTAAAAAATATAATTACAGAATGAAAAAAACTATTTTATTTATTGCTGCTGTAGGGCTTGTTTTTACTTCAGCAGAAGCAAAAAACAAAAAAACAGATAAAACAGCTGTACAAGCGCCTGTACAAGTCCTTGTGAATGATGTTGACTCTATGAGTTATGCATTAGGACTTAGTGTTGGAACCGATTTTGCCAAAAACATTAAAGCAATTCCAGGTGGAAAATC
>JAATGT010000158.1 GCA_015654525.1 Bacteroidales bacterium | reverse complement strand
GGATGAAGCCCATCATCTGGAATGGTCTGTCGACACCGTAAGTTCGGAATATGCTGTGGTGGAACAACTGAGCAAAGTGGCCAAAGGCTTACTCCTCCTCACCGCTACCCCGGAACAGTTGGGGGAGGAAAGTCATTTTGCCCGACTCCGCTTACTGGACCCCAACCGATACTCGAACTACGATGATTTTATGCAGGAGTCGTCCGATCCTCAAAATATTGCCGATATAGTAGAGAAACTACACCGGGGGAAAAAGTTACCAGCTAAGGATACAAAGTTATTGGCCACTCTGTTCTCAAAAGAAAGAATACATGCTCTCGCCGAAGGAGGTGATGCTGCAAGGGATAAGCTGATTGAAGATTTATTGGATCAGCACGGTCCGGGGCGCGTGTTATTTCGCAATACCCGATCGGCCATGAGCGGATTCCCGAGCCGTAAAGCCCATCTGATTCCTTTATCGGAAACTGAAGATCTTTCTTTGTGGGTGGAACGTTTCTCAAAGGAGTTTGCCCGTGATATGGCATCAACAAATATAGCCGATGAGCAGCAATACTCGTTTGCTGAAGATCCCCGCGTGCAGTGGCTTTTATCGATGCTGAAGGAACTCTACCGCGAAAAAGTGCTGCTTATCTGCAAAAGTAAAGAAAAGGTACTGGCATTGGAAGAAGTCCTGACAAAACAGCTCGGTCCGAAAGTGGGTGTTTTTCACGAAGACCTCAGCATTGTGCAACGGGACAGAAATGCAGCCTGGTTTTCGGAATCGGACGGTGCGCAAATTCTCCTGTGTTCGGAGATAGGTAGCGAGGGACGGAATTTTCAGTTTGCCCATCACCTTGTGCTGTTTGACTTGCCGCTTCATCCCGAATTGTTGGAGCAGCGCATCGGTCGGTTGGATCGAATAGGACAAACCGAGGAGATTCATATTTACATCCCCTACCTTGAAAACACTCCGCAACAGGTACTGGTGCGATGGTTTCACGAAGGACTGAATGCCTTTGAAGAAAACATAGAGGGTGGAAACGAAATTTCCAAATTGTTTTGCGACCGACTGCTTGCTATTTCACAGTCACAGTTATCAACTGACGCAAATGCCGAACTCGAAGCATTGATAGCCGAAACATCCGTCTTCAGAAAAGAACTTCAAAAACGCCTGGCCGATGGACGTGACCGACTGCTGGAGATGAATTCGTATCGCCCTGCAATCGCTGCAAAACTGGTGGAGCAGATTCAGGCAGAAGACAGTGACAGGAGTCTTGAGAATTATATGATGCGAGTCTTTCATTACTTTGATATGGAAGTGGAAGACCTGGCTGCCCGCACCTACTTTCTGCAACCGACTTCCGAAATCACTGGTGTGTTTCCATCTATTCCGCCCGAAGGAATAGGGGTTACATTTGATCGGAAGCGTGCGCTGAGCAGGGAAGATATGAGTTTCCTGAGTTGGGATCATCCCATGACAACCGCTTCCATAGATATGGTAGTAAGCTCGGGCACCGGAAGTGCCGGCTTTGGCGTGTTGCGAGGTTCCAACAGTCCCGGCATCTTGCTTGAGGTTCTTTTTGTACTTGAAACAACCGGCGAGCAAAGCATCTATGTAGACCGTTTTCTGCCCAATACTCCCTTGCGAATTGTGGTAGATCATACCGGCAAAGATGTGACAGATAGTTATCCTGTTGAAACATTCGACAAAAAGTTGAAAGCCGGCTCCATTGATCCTTTGCTGGATAACGAAAGGGTGGTGGAAACCCTTTTGCCAGATATGATTGCGGCAGCCAAAAGCATAGCGGAAGCACAGCGCAAAGATGAAATTGCAAATGGAATGTTACGCATGAACCTCACGCTGAATCATGAAATAGGCCGACTGAAAATATTACAGCAGAAAAATAAAAACATCAGACCGGAAGAAATTCAAATAGCCTTTGATGAACAGATAACATTGGCTACACTCATTCAACATGCACAGCTAAGAATGGATGCCATCCAACTTATTCTTTGTCAGTGATGAGCGTGTGGCCGTAAGTGATAGTATGACTTCAAGTCATACTATCACTACATGAAAGAGTTTTTTTTGAACGCAAAAACCGCAAATTCTCACAAATATAACTGATTATGATTTGCGTAGACTTGTGATTTTTTGCGTAATTTGCGTTCCTCTACATAGTAAACACAAACAGGAATCACACAACAATGCAAACAACAAAACTAAGTCTTGAAGATAAATTACCGCTTACCTGTTCGCGCAGGGGAACTTGCTGTCATGGAAACCTGGTCATGCTGAATCCCTGGGAGCTGTTTTGCCTGGCTCGCGAGAAAAAAGTGAGTCCCCGTGAATTTCGTGATCTGTATTGTGAGTCTGGCGGAATTCGTTTGCGCTTTGATGGCAAAGCCGGTTGGCAAGATAAAAAAGCCTGTAGTCAGTATATCGATAATTTTGGATGCAGCGTTCATGTAGGACGTCCGCTCGCTTGCCGGTTGTTTCCGCTTGGTCGACAGATACAAAGTGAAGCGCTTAGCTATATGCATCAGGGCGAAGTGTTCCCGTGTTTGGATGGGTGTCCCGAAGTTACCGGATTACCACTGTTGACGGTAGCCGAATACCTGAAAGGACAGCAGACCGAAGCATTCGAAAAGGCTCAAAACGAATATTTGCAACTAATGCAAAGCTTAGCTGATATTGCCTTTGAGCTGTTGCTCGATACCGGCTTGGCTGAGTCGGAAGATATCGAAACATTACCGTTGTGGAGAAAGATGGGTAACGAAGCCCCGGAGACAGTAGCAAACAATATCGGACCGGAGTGGATCGATAGCCTGATCGTCCCTGAAATTCCGGATGACACAGACGATCCGGTTTTATTTGTCCAAAAGCATAGTGATTTACTCTTACTAAAAGCGCAGGAACAATTCGGAACCTTGCAAACCATGCAGGAGGTGCACGAAGCATCTGTTTTAATAATGGGCGTAGCATTGCATCTTGCCCGTAGTTTAGGTGCAAACCCCGAGATACTTGCTGAACATTGGATTGATACGGCAAAGAAATATGGAGCATAATGATGTAAAGCCATGTAGGAGTTGCTTGCATTATAGCAGAACAATGATTGGCTGGAGCTGAAAATAACGAACCGGTTCACTTTATCTTGAATAAGGTTTTTCTGTCGTCGAACATGCTAAGTCTATTCGGTTTGAAAAGATCTTGTACGAAATAGTCCACATATATTAAACATATATCCACCTTGTGAACAAGATTTTTTATTTATTTTCGTAGCTGACTTTATTTCAAAAATTATGAAGAAAATATTCCTTCTGACCATCCTTACAGTTGTCAGCTTAAACCTTTCGTGGTCGTTGCCTTATAAAATCAGTTACTTAACAGCCGACAACGGTTTGTCGCGAAATCTGGTAAATCAGATTTTCCGTGACTCCAGGGGATTTATGTGGATTTCAACCAGCAATGGGCTCGACAGATATGATGGGTATGATTTTATCCACTTTAATAGTCGAAACTTAGGAAATGTCCTGCAGAGTGATAATATTCACTGTATTGAAGAAGATAATAATGGCAATTTCTGGATTGGAACTGAAAATGGACTCAACTTCTTCAACTATCAAACCGGCGAAATAGCAAATGCCATGTTTGATTCCAAGTTTAATCTGCGTTGCAGCACCATAAATTTTATAAAAAAAGATGACTCCGGTGACTTGTGGATTGGCTATGACAAAGGGTTGGTAAAACTACATTATACTGCTGACAATAAAATCCAAACAGAAATCATTTATCGAAGTACCTCTCCTGTTATTGCATTTCTACAACTCAATGGAAGTCTGTTTTTGGGAATTGATAATACGGTGTGTCGCTTGATAAAAGGAGCTAACGGAAAGTATAAGAAGGTAAATACAGATGAAAAATTAAAAAACTTTTTAGGGTTCGTAAATGTGCTATATTACGACAATGGTTTAATCTGGGTTGGAACTTCTATAGGTCTTTACAAGTATGAACCCAATTCAGAGGCTTTAACCCCTTATCTGGCAAATCCATTTCGGAATACCTCTCTTTCGTCGAGCTATATAACCGATATCAATAAAAACAAAAACGGACAATTACTGATAGGAACTCTTATTGGTTTAAATATCTATGATTATCGAACTGATAATTTTGAGCATATAAGCTCTGAAACTAATTGGAATGGAGTTTCTCTGAATAATAATTTTGTAAGCTGTGTTTTTGTTAATGACAATTCCATCTGGGTTGGAACCGAAAAAGGAGGTATAAATCTCTTGACTCCGGATCCAAATATCTTCAGTAATGTTCTGTATTCTCCGGAAAACCCTGGCAGTTTGTCCAAAAATCCGGTGAATTCCATTTATGAAGATAAATCCGGTGACTTGTGGGTCGGCACTGTGGAGGGAGGACTTAATCTGCGCAAACGAGGCTCAACTGCTTTTTCTCATTATTATAGTGAGTTGGGTAATCTCAAATCGTTAAGTCACAATTCTGTTAGCTATATTTGTCAGGATTATCGCGGCGATTATTGGTTTGCAACGTGGGGAAGAGGAATTAACAGAGTGAAGTATGCAGACAGGTATAAGCCGGTATTCCAACAATTCTATAATGATCCACATTCAATGAAATCCATATTCAATGACTTTGTTGCTGCCATGGCATCGGATGATAAAAACCATGCATTGTGGGTGGGTACACGCCTTGGACTGGATTATCTTGATCTGGATAATGATCAGTTTATCCATGTTTTAAGTTATTTGCCATTGGAAAAGCGTCCAAAATTTATAACCGGAATGTATATTGACCATAATCGACGGTTGTGGGTAGGTGCTGGTAATGGATTGTTTTGTATTTATTTAAATAAAACAAATATAAAACGGAACAGGATATGTTACAAGCATTTTCATTACGAGTTAACAAATCCGGCTTCACGCAAAATTGAGAAAATAAATTGTATACTAGAGACCAAAGAAGGTCATTTGTGGTTTGGAAGTAACGGCAATGGTATTTATTGCCTTAATGAAAAAGCGGATGGAATGAAATTCCAGAATTTCAATCAAAATACCGGTTTGCTGGACAATGTGATATATGGTATGCTCGAAGATGATGCGGGCAGGATCTGGTTAAGTACCGATAAGGGTTTGTGCGCCTACGATCCAAGCAAAGATAGTAATAGAAGTTTCACTAAAGTAGACGGATTACAATCCAATCAATTTTATTGGGATGCTTTTTGCAAGGGCATAGATGGAAAAATGTACTTCGGGAGCGTAGCCGGATTTACCAGCTTTGATCCATTGAAATCAAATCCGATATTAATCAAAAATAAAGCTTCGATTACCCGGATTAAAGTTTTAAATGAAGATATATTCCCTCCTAATTTCAAAAATTCGGATCGTCATTTAAAATTTGATGGGGTTAATCTAAATCAGATTGTTCTTAAAGAGTCGGACAAAACATTCAGTGTAGAATTTTCTGCACTTTGCTATAATTTGGCTGATAAGATTAAATATGCTTATCGCCTGAAAGGGTTTGACAATAACTGGACTGAGGTAAGTTCAGATCGGCGCTTTGCAACTTTTACCAACATCAAATATGGTAAATACGAACTTGAAATTAAATGTACAAATACTGATGGAACCTGGTCTGAAGAGCTTACAACTCTCAAAATAAAAGTAATTCCTCCGTTTTATAAAACATGGTGGTTTCTCCTTCTGTTTCTTAGCTCTCTGATTTATAGCGTGTATCAATACTATGTTCATCGAATCAACTTATTGAAAAAACAAAAGATTCAACTGAAACAATTGGTGGAGGAACGGACTCATGAAATTGAGCAACAAAAAGAAATGCTCGAAGAACAAGCAGATCAGCTAAAATCGAATATGGAAATACTTATTGAGCATCAGCAAGAAGTATCCCGACAGAATGAAATGTTGACAAACCAAAATCAGAAAATTACTCATCAAAAGGAACAACTTATTACCTTGTCCAAGAAAGTACAGGAAGCCAATCTGGACAAAATATCATTTTTTACTAATATTACCCACGAATTCAGAACCCCGATCACATTGATTCTTGGACCAGTAGAACGATCGTTGAAGTTGAGCACAAACCCGAAAGTTCTTGAACAGCTTAATATTGTACAACGCAATTCCCGATTGTTGCTGACACTAATCAATCAACTAATGGATTTTAGAAAAGTGGATTCGGGTAAGATGGAATTGGTAAAAACACAACAAAATTTTGTAGAATTCCTGGATGATCTGATTTTACCATTCGAAGATCTGGTAAAAGACAGGGGCGTTACTTTCCGCAAACAATACCGCATCAATCCAGCCGAGTTTTTGTTTGACAGAGATAACATGCAAAAAGTATTGAGTAATTTACTCTCTAATGCAATTAAATTCACTCCTAATCAAGGAACTATTACGGTAGTTGCCAGTACCTATGTAGATAAATCAGATCAGAAAGAGCGGCTTTATGTAGCGGTAAAAGATACAGGGAAAGGTGTACCCGAAGAAGATCAGGAAAAAATATTCGATCGTTTCTATCAATCTAAACAAAATCAGGCTTTCTCGGGCTATGGGCAAAGTGGAACCGGCATTGGACTTTATCTGTGTAAGCGAATCATTCAGTTGCACAATGGAAAAATTGAAGTAAAAAATCAAGCTTCCGGAGGAGCTAGTTTTCGGTTTATTATACCGATAGAACGCCGACTTTCAAGTGTAGTATCGTTGGATGGTCAACCTATTGAAATGTTAGTGACAAATCAAACAGATGAGAATGATACTATTTCTGAAGAAATTTCAAAAGGAAAGCCTGTTTTATTAATCGTCGAAGATAATAGCGATATGCGCCAATATATTCGGTCCATTTTGAGCGATGAGTTTAACGTACTTGAGGCTCCTAATGGAGTTGTGGGACTTGAGGTAACTAACCGATATCTTCCTGACTTGATTATAAGTGACATTATGATGCCTGAAATGGATGGTATGGAGTTTTGCAAACGGGTAAAGACCACTTTTACTACTTCGCATATTCCGATTATTTTACTTACAGCTAAATCTTCAACCGATACTCAAATTGAAAGCTTTCAACTAGGAGCCGATGCATTTCTGGTGAAACCCTTTGATGAAGATCTGTTAAAAGCAATAATCCGAAATCTGAGCGAAAAACGTAAACGAATTCAACTCAATTTTGCCGAGAACATGGATCCGGACACGTTGAACTTTGATAATGAATCATTGGATAAAAAATTTATTGACAAGGCTCTGAAAGTGATTAAAGAAAACTATACAAATCCGGATTTTGATGTAACTGAGTTTATGGATGCCATGGGAATCAGCAGGAGTCTACTACATAAAAAACTGAAGAATTTGGCAGGGCAATCGGCCAGCAGGTTTATTCGTATTTACCGGCTCAACATTGCACGCGAATTAATTATAAAGAATCAGATAAATCATTCGCTAAATATTTCTGAGATTGCTTATGAAGTTGGATTTAATGATCCTAAGTATTTTACACGCTGTTTTACCAAACATTTTGGCATTCAGCCCAGCTCATTTTTTGATGACAAGAAAGATAACTAAAGTTCTGATAGGATAAGTTCAATTTAAATTTGTGCTCATTCTTCCACTAAAAAGAAGATTTCGTCCACCTTTGCCTTTGGAAATTACATTTACTTTGTACAATTAAAAAACTCAATTGGCTAATTAAATATGATTTCAATATGAAAAAAAACAAATCTTTAGTTGTGTCTATACTTTCAATTGTATTAGGAACACAACTGATTTTTTCGCAGACACACAACATTCAGGTCGATTTGAAGAAGGTTGGTTCGCCTATCCAAAAAACGATGTATGGCATCTTTTTCGAGGATATCAATTATGGTGCAGACGGTGGATTATACGCCGAACTGATCAAAAACCGATCTTTTGAATTTCCCCAAAGTCTCTTAGGCTGGACTACTTTTGGTAACGTGGAAGTCCGTACAGATGAAGCACCTTTTCCGAACAACCCACATTATATTCGTCTTTCATATCCTGGTCACGATGAAAAACAAACCGGGCTTGATAACGAAGGTTTCTTTGGTATAGGTGTTAAGCAAGATGCAGAATATCGTTTTTCTGTTTGGGCTCGCCTGCCACAAGAAAATATTTCAGGAAGTCTTCGGGTAGAGCTGATCGACCCGGAAAGTAGTGTGTTTAGTACACAAAAACTGACTATCGATTCGAAGGAATGGAAAAAATATCAGGTTGTATTAAAAGCCGGCAAGACCGAAGCGAAAGCCCGTCTGCGCATTTTCCTCGCATCAAAAAACGCTGTGGATATGGATCACGTTTCCCTTTTCCCTGTTGATACATGGAAAGGTTGTGAAAACGGCTTGCGTAAAGACCTGGCACAAGCACTGTATGATTTACATCCGGGTGTTTTTCGTTTCCCCGGAGGCTGTATTGTGGAGGGAACTGATTTGCAAACCCGTTACCAGTGGAAAAACTCTGTTGGACCTGTTGAAAATCGTAAACTAAATGAGAACCGTTGGGAATATACATTTCCAAACCGTTTCTTCCCCGATTATTTTCAATCCTATGGAATGGGGTTCTTTGAGTTATTCCAATTATCGGAAGAAATAGGTGCCGAACCACTTCCTGTTATTAGTTGCGGATTATCTTGCCAGTTCCAAAACAAAGATGACAAAGCTCATGTAGCTGTGAATGATCTTGATCCTTATATTCAGGATGCACTTGATTTAATTGAATTTGCCAATGGAGATGCAACTACGAAATGGGGAAAACTGCGTGCTGATATGGGACATCCGGCGTCTTTTAATCTGAAAATGATAGCTGTAGGGAACGAACAATGGGGAAAACTTTATCCCGAACGTCTCGAACCGTTTGTAAAAGCAATCCGAAGTAAATATCCGGCTATTAAAATCATAGGTTCAGCCGGTCCAAGTCCGGATGGAAAAGACTTTGAATTTGGGTGGAGTGAAATGAAACGCTTAAAAGCTGATTTGGTGGACGAACACTACTACAAAGATCCACAATGGTTTCTGGCAAATGCAAAACGCTATGATAATTATGATCGCAAAGGACCGAAAGTATTTGCCGGCGAATATGCCTGCCATCCTAAAAACCGGAAAAATAATTTTGAATCAGCACTTTGCGAATCTGCTTTTATGACCGGTTTTGAACGTAATGCCGATGTGGTTTATCAATGTACTTATGCACCGCTTTTTGCTCATGTTGAAGGATGGCAATGGAAGCCTGACCTCATTTGGTTTGATAATCTACGTTCCGTAAAATCGCCTAATTATTATGTTCAGCAGCTTTATGGAATGCATGTTGGAACTAATGTACTTCCTACTGTTGAAAATAAATTACCGCTGGCAGGGCAAGATGGAATTTTTGCAAGTTCGGCACTCGATAAGAATAAGAATGAAATTATTCTGAAGATTGCTAATACATCCAAAGAGCCCCGCAAAATCGCTTATACTATTAATGGTTTAAAAACTTCCGAACGAAAAGGAACGCAAACCATCTTTGTATCTACCGATATGGATGCCGAAAATACCTTGGATAAACCGGATAATGTTGTTCCAACTGAAAAAGAAATTCGAATTCCCGGAAATAAATTAGAGGTGGAACTTGCTCCGCAATCATTTAATTTATATACGATAAAATTATAGTTAGAAGTCGTGATATCGTTGATTAGCTAAAGCAAAGAATAAATCTGCGTTTAATCATTTTGTTATTTTCATCCTAAAGTTGATTATATAATATTTATGAATCGATTTTATGATGATTTTTTTTATCCGATAGTTTGTTGGATGACTAGAGTCATAGACTTTGTGGAAATTCGTTTTAATATAAGGACTCTCCTTATTCGTTTCATTATAATGCTTTTCACCACAATAGTTATGATAGGTAGCAGGTTATGGAGTGCATTTCAGCACGAAAGCAATCCTTATACGTACTGGAGCAATTTAGCAAAATAAATTAGATTTTTTTTTCATCTAAATATACAATTGTCCTCTTTAAAAAAACATTTGTTTACGGCGTCGGCTCTAACTATTCATACATTTGCATACATAAAATCAGAGAGAAATATAGTAATCATTAAAAAACAGAAGTCATGAAAGCACACAATTATCCTTAGTTTATTTCGAAATTATTCTTTAATGTCTATATTAAATCAATAAATACGAAAACTCACAAAATCTAAAAAGCATGTATAAAACACAGAAAGATGGAGCAACATATGCTCAAACATTAAAAAATCACACTAAATTAATTAGCTTTATGCTGATTCTTTTGGTCAACAGCTTTTATGCTGTGTCAGGTTATTCACAATCGATACAAACAATAAAAGGAAAAGTAACCGACGCTAGTAGTAATGGGTTGCCGGGGGTTTCTATTAAAGTAAATGGAACTTCCGCCGGGACTATCTCTGACCTCGAAGGCAATTATACACTGTCTTTATCACAAGATGCAAAATTTCTTACTTTCTCATATATTGGAATGGTAACACAGGAAATACGTATTGAAAATAAAAAAATAATCAACGTATCACTTGTTGAAAATTCTGTAAATGTTGATGAAATAGTGGTTGTCGGTTACGGAACACAGAAGAAAAGCGATTTGACCGGTTCTGTTGCAGTAGTATCCGTAAAAGATATGAAAAAAATGTCGAATAGCAACATGAGTACTATGCTTGAAGGTCGCATTGCCGGTGTCAGCGTATCAACAGATGGACAACCGGGTGCCGATCCAACAGTTAGAATAAGGGGTGTTGGTTCTTTCGGGGATGTTTCGCCATTATATGTTGTTGATGGAGTTCCAGTAGGAACAACCATTCGCGATTTTTCACCGAATGATATTGAATCTATGCAGGTTTTAAAGGATGCATCTGCAGCAGCAATTTATGGAGCACGTGCAGCTAACGGTGTTATTATTATTACAACAAAACATGGAAAAGAAGGCACTCCACTAAAAGTAGATTTTTCCGGTTATTTTGGTGTTGATAATGTTCCAAAGACAATTTCAGTTTTGAACAGTTCACAGTATCAAACTATCAATAATCGTAGCCGGGTCAATAATGGTAGTGCGCTTTGGTCGGCAAATGATCCAACGTCATCTGATTATATAAGTGATGTAAATACTGATTGGCAAAAGGAAGCACTGAAAACAGGTATTCGCCAAGATTATAATCTTAATTTTGCAGGAGGCGGTAAGAGTTCAACATACAATCTTTCGTTAGATTATTATAATTCAAAAGGAACTCTGGTAGGAGTAGGTCCAGACTATAAACGCTATACTATCCGTGCTACAAATACTGCTGAAGTAGGCGTATTCAAATTTAATACGAACGTGACTTATTCTCATTCTGATCAAAATTCTTTAAATTCAACTGATCAATCGAGCTTTTCCGGAGGTAATCCTCCAATGATTGTCAAAATATTAGCTGCAGTTCCGACCCAGAAGGTTTATGATTCTTCGACTTCAACGGGCTATGGTACCTATAATACCGCCACTCAGGGAGAAATGTACTCTTTAAATATGGTGGCTATGAATAATATCTTAAAATCGAGTACCAATGTTGATCGTATTTTGGCAAGTGGCTCAGCAGAAATAGATTTTAATAAAATTCTTAATCTTAGAAATCAAACATTAAAATATAAACTCAATGTATCATGGGATAAGACCTATGCTAAAGACTTAAACTGGATTCCGGCATTTAGTCTCACAGATTTTTATACTAATAATGTGGCTAAACTGGATGAAGGATACAGAAATTATAGTACAGGATTGATTGAAAATACGCTAAATTATTCAGGAAAATTCGGATTGCATAAAATAGATGCTATGATAGGACAATCTTTTCAGGCGGATAATTATAACACTGTAACTGGACATGCCGAAGGGTTTACAACTCCCTATTACATAGAGTTGGCAAATGGACAAACAACTACTAGTTCAAGTTACAGTAATGCCCATTATTTGTCCTCGCTTATGGCTCGTTTGAATTATGACTACGATGATCGATACTTATTGTCTGGAACAATAAGAAGAGATGGCTCTTCCCGTTTTTCAAAAGCTAATCGTTTCGGATATTTTCCTTCCGTATCGGTAGGATGGAAAATAAATCACGAAAAATTCTTTACTGTCGATGAGCATACTATCTCTGATTTGAAATTGAGAGCTAGTTGGGGTGTACTTGGAAATGAAAATATCGGAAATTATCAATATTTGCAATCGGTTAATCGGAACTATGTATATAATTTCAATAATACAGTTGTATATGGAAGTAGCGAATCATCTGTTGTAGATAACAATATCAAATGGGAAAGTAAACGTATGGCCAATGTTGGTCTTGATGCCAGTTTCCTAGATCATGCATTCGATTTTACAGCAGAATACTATAATTCAAGAAGTACAGATTTGCTGGTTAATGTAACTCTTCCTTATTCAGTTGGTTCAATTGTTACCAACCCTGTTGTAAATGCTGGTACCATGGAGAATCAGGGATTTGAATTTACGTTGACGTATCATAATCACAAAAATCCATTCAAATTTGATATTTCTGCAAATGGTGCTACACTAGCTAACAAAGTAATTAGTCTTGGTAACAACGGACAACCGATTTACGGAGTAGGATCTATTTCGGAAGAAGGAAAAGAAGTAGGTCGTCAATATGGGTATGTGTATGATGGTATTTTTCAATCACAAGCTGAAGTTAATGCTGCTAACGCTTTAGCCGTTTCAAAAAATGGAGCCGGTTCGGTTTACCAATCTTCATCGACTTCCGCGGGAGATGTCAAATACAAAGACTTGAATGGCGACGGTAAAATTACAGCTGCAGACAGAACAGATTTAGGTAGTTCTATTCCACATTTTTCGTATGGCCTAAATTTTAGTGCATCTTATAAAAATTGGGATTTTTCATTGTTCGCACATGGTGTAACAAAATTTTTAGTTATCGACAATACTTATCGTACTTTGATGCATACGGCAGGCGGACTAAACTGGTCTACGGACATTTTGAATAGTTGGACTACAACTAACACGAATACTGATATTCCAAGAGTTGTTTATGTTGATGGCAATGACAATGATAGAAATTCAAATCGTCCGGGATGGTTGCAAAATGGCGCTTATCTGAGATTGTCAACTATATCTATAGGTTATACATTACCTCAGAATTTGACTAAGAGTATTTTTTCCTCGGTCAGAGTATATGGGACTTGCCAAAATGTGTACACCTTCACTTCTTATAAAGGGTACAATCCGGACTATGCAGGCAGTGTATGGAATCCTGGTTACAATGCAGGGTCATACCCAACTCCCAGAACCATTATGTTTGGAGTTAATTTAAGTCTTAAATAATCTACAAAAAAATAGTATGAAAAGCATAAAATATATTCTAGCTGCACTATCGTTTGCAGCATTGTTCGCCTCCTGTGACAATAAGTTAGATGTCACAAATCCAAATCTACAGACTTCTGCTGATTTTTGGAAAACAGAAAGCGAAATAGCAGAAGGCGTCACGGCCATTTACAATCGTCTTATTTTAGATGGAACTTATATGCGGACACTCCCATTGCTTGAGGATGTTCGTGGAGATGATGTTCATTCGGAATCTCCCTGGACTATTTATCCATTGACAGGTAATTTTACGGTTCAGGCAGATTATGATGTATTGCAGTGGCCATGGAGGGATTTGTATCAGTTGATTGCTAAAGCCAATTTGGTATTTTATAATGCTCCGAATGTTACATTCACCAGCTCAGATTACAAAAACAGGTTGTTAGGGCAGGCATATTATCTTCGTGCACTCGCGTATTATCAATTAATGGAGAATTATCAGGTAGTCCCATTAGTTCTTACTAAGCCTCTTGATCAAAAGGATTATTACCCAGCTACAGCGACACGTGCACAGATATTTGCAGCCATTGAGTCTGATTTATTGAATGCTCAGTCTATGTTGCCTAAGACCTATGAAAGTGTAACCGGAGCCGATAAAGGACAAAAAGGAAGAGCCACTTGGGGTGCTGCCACCGGATTGTTGGGAAAGCTCTATATGATAGAACAAAAATGGTCTGATGCTGCCACACAACTTAAAGCTATTATTGATTCTAAACAATATAGTTTAGTTGCAAATTATGGCGATAATTTTACCATGTTGAATGAAAATAATTCAGAATCCTTATTCGAAGTGCAGTTTATAACAGGTACTGGAACAACCGAAAATTGGTTAGGAGATCCGACTTCGGCATGGAAACAAGCAAGTTGCCAGGATTATTGTTATGGAATGTCTGCTTTCGGAGCTTGGGAGGATTTTCATCCTACTAAATGGCTTTATAATGAATTTAAGAAAGAGAGATGTAAAGATGGAAAACTAGATCCCCGACTGTATTGGACTATCGTGTCGTATGAAAAAGAATATGATACGTATCCTACTACTGATGGAAGGTCAAACACCATTTTCGGGATACAACCTTATTCAACAAATAAAATTGATAGCACTAACACTAAAATTTATATTGCAAAGTATACCTATGCACGCCTGAGTGGACATACTTCTGAAGGTGACGGGTCCAGAGATAATTCCGGTATAAATTATCGAATTATGCGTTATGCCGAGATTCTTCTTCTTTATGCCGAAGCATTAAATGAGATAAATGGACCTACATCAGATGTATATTCGTATATACAGGAAGTTAGGACTAGAGCTAACTTGCCCGATCTTGCAACTACGCAACCCAACTTAAGTCAGGCTCAAATGAGAGATCAGATTGCTCATGAAAGAGCTTTGGAATTGGGAATTGAAAGTGTCCGATTCTTTGATATTATGCGCTGGGGCTGGTTGTCTGATGCAACAAAATTAGCTGCAGTAAGAAGTCATGACTCCGAATTTAACACGTGGGTGGTTGGTCATGAATATCTTCCGGTTCCTCAATTGGAATTAGATGACAATCCTAATTTAACTGGGAATTCAGCCAATTAATATTGCATTCATGCCCTTGCTATTTAAGCAAGGGCATGTTTAGTACATTGTAAAATAATAGATTAATAGTTATTCTTATGCATAAGTGTTTTGTTCCTTTTGTTATTGTACTTCTATCTTTCTCTTCTTGTTCGAAAACTGATGTACCAAACAGTACAACTTCAGGAGGAACTGCTAGTGATACTACCACAACAGCGTTTGACATCAATTCTATTGGTGATACTTATGCTAATCTGGCATCTTTTGATTATTATGATAAATGGGGATCCTACAATGTTCATGATCCATCCATAAAGAAATTTGGAGATTATTATTATTGTTATTGCACTGATGTTGGATATGGTATCACCGTGCGTTCAGGTATTCAAATCAGAAAATCTAAAGATCTTGTGCAATGGACTTTTGTCGGGTGGGTATTTTCTTCTCTTCCTGCTCTGGGTTCAGCTTATATAAAGCAGATGGGAGGAACACCTTATGATGCGCTTTGGGCTCCTTACGTGATGAAGGTTGGTAGTGAATATCGCCTTTACTATTCATTGTCCTCTGCAGTATCTCGTTTAAGTGTGATTGGATTAGCAACTGCAAGTTCTCCTACCGGACCATGGACTGAAAAAGGTTTAGTGGTTACTTCTGCTAATGACGCCTTAACTCAGACTAATGCGATTGATCCTACAGTTATTACGACACCAGCAGGTGATCAATACATGTATTATGGCTCAGCCTGGGATGGCATATATATTCTGAAGCTAGATCCTACAACGGGGCTTGTCGCCAACAGCGGTGATAAAGGAGTTCGTATAGCAAACAGAGGATTTACAAATGGTAAATATAATGGAAACATTGAAGGAGCTGAAGTTATTTACAACCCGGACTTAAAAAAATACTTCTTGTTTATTGCTTACGATTGGTTGCAAACAAAATACAATACCCGTGTATGTAGAGCAGATAATCCTACAGGGCCTTATTATGACTATAATGGGGTGGATGCAAATACAAACATTGATCATGGTCCAATGATTATTGCTCCATATCAATTTACCGGACATGGCGGTTGGCAAGGAACATCTCATGTTAGCGTATTTGACGATGGTAGTGGTCAATATTATATTGCACATCAGGGACGCCCGAGTGTGAATAGTTATTTTATGGATTTACATGTTCGTAAATTATTTTGGACTTCAGATGGATGGCCTGTTGCTTCTCCTGAACGTTATGCCTGGGAGGGTAATACGACTATTCCAAGCGATAGTATTGCAGGAAACTGGGATTATATTTCGCTTGGTTATCATATTGTACCCGGTTATTCAGCCGAACAGACTTCACCTGATTTACAAGTTGCAACATCGTTGACAATCTCAGCGAACGGAACTGTCAACGGAGATGCCGGCAGTACATGGACCTATAATGCGCCTTTATTGCAAATCAACTGGAGTACTGGCAATATAGATAAAGTATTAGTGCAAAGAGGACATGATTGGGAAAAGACAGGAAGACCTAAAACAGTTGTTTTTTCCGGTTTAAATAACAACGGTACTGCTGTGTGGGGTAAAAAACTATAGCATTATTCTTATTGGAAAAATCCGGTTTATATTCTCTTTCTATTTTATTGATTGCATCTATTTTACGTTGTTGTCATTTTAATTCAAGTAACTCAAATGCTCCTAAAAACGAACATAACAAACGAATCAACCAGAAGAAGAGACATGGTGAAGAAATACAACTACCTTTTTCTCACTCTGATTGCTTTCTTTTTCTCTTCCATGTCATATTCTCAAAACAACGTAATTGTTCATGATCCCGTAATTATCAAACAAGATAGTACGTATTATATTTTTTGTACCGGTTGGGGAGTTTCTGTTTTCTCGTCGAAGGACATGAAGAGCTGGAAGAATGAGCAACCAGTATTTGCAAAAGGGCCTCAATGGGCTACAGATTCTATTCCTTCTTTCGCAGGACATATCTGGGCACCGGATATTTCTTTTTACAATGGAGAATACTACCTGTATTATTCAGTTTCGGCTTTTGGAAAAAATACTTCTTGTATTGGCTTGGCAACGAACAAAACACTTGATCCGAAAGATCCTGCATTTAGCTGGATAGATCACGGGAAAGTGATTCAATCTATTCCTGGTAAAACAAACTGGAATGCTATTGACCCCAATCTGGTTATTGATGAAACCGGTACTCCTTATTTGTGTTTCGGCTCTTTTTGGGATGGTATTAAAATGGTAAAGCTTTCGCCAGATGCAAAGAGTGTAGATGAAGATATCAGACTTATTCCCACTATTGCTTCCCGAAAAGCAGATCCGAATATGGAAAATCCTCCGGCAGTGGAAGGCAATCCTGTCGATGCCGGTGGAAATGCCATTGAAGCACCGTTTATTTTCCGGAAAGGAGCGTATTATTACCTATTTGCTTCCATTGATTATTGTTGCAAAGGGATAAATAGCACGTATAAAATGATTGTCGGTCGGTCGGAAAAAGTTACCGGGCCTTATGTAGATCAGGCGGGAGTCCCGATGATTAAAGGAGGTGGAACCATTGTTCTGCAAGGAGATGATAACTGGCATGGAGTGGGACACAATGCAGTAGCCACTTTTGATGGAATTGATTATCTTGTTTTTCACGCTTACGATGCTCATGATGATGGAAAACCAAAACTAAGAATAGAAAAACTAGAATGGAATAAGGAAGGTTGGCCTTTAGTTGTTAGTAATTGAATAAAAAAGTTGTAGTTAATGAAGGAAAGCAGAGTTTTAAACGACTCTGCTTTTTTTTGCGAGTGTCTGTCATTTTATCTGAGGAGGATAAACCCGTCTAAAAAAGTATCATTATTGTCTATTCGGTCGCACGAGCGGTGAATCAGAAAAGATAAATTAATATATTTGTACTGGAAAAGATTAACGGACTTAAGCAAGTCGGATAGTAAGTCAATGATAATTATTATTGCTATGTTTTTTACCACAATAGTTCACAGTAGTTTCAAATAGAAAATATAAGACTAAGAACACATAGTATTATCCCGGGTACCGGGATAATTTCAGACTAAGCAAAAGTATCGTCAGATACTTTTACTATGTGACCTAAGTCTTTTTCTCCCATTATTTCTCCCGAGTATAGGGATGTTCCATATGTGTGCTATGTGATAGAAACATATCATTAAATATTGTAAACTACTTATATCCGGAATTTCTCACAAAAATAAAATTCAGCTATATTTCAATGAAAAAACTTACTCTTCTCTCATTCGGACTTTGGCTTATGGGCCAGTCTCTTTTAGCTCAGGGCACGGTGGAATCGTACAACCGTGCTTTTTCGCTTCAGGATAAATTCAAAGAAAAAGTATTCTACTCCAATGTAACTCCTCAATGGATTGGAAACTCAAGTCGTTTTTGGTATGTACAAAATACACCACAAGGAAAAACCTATGTACTTGTTGATGCACAAAAAAAGACCCGTACTGATCTTTTCGATCACAATAAACTGGCGGTGGAACTGGCATTAGCTACCGATAAACCTGTTGATGCAAAGAAACTGCCTCTTCAATCGTTGAAAGTAACCGAAGCGCTAGACAGTTTGTACTTTGTGTACAATTCATACAACTGGACGTATGGCTTTAAGCAGAACTCACTCAAAAAAGGCGACAAGGTTGTAGCGGTTAAAGAAGAATATTGGGGAAAAGTGGATACAGAAAGGGATGGCAAACCGGTTGTTTCGCCCGATAAAAAGCTATCGGCTTTTGTCAAAGACAATAATCTGTACGTGAAAGACCTGAAAACAGGTATTGAAAAAGCACTGAGCACCGATGGTACCAAAGAAGATTATTATTCGGCTTATCCGTATTGGTCGCCGGACTCGAAAAAACTGGCTGTGATGCGTATTCATGGTGCTGAAACCCGACAACTGTATCTGATTGAGTCATCGCCAGCCGATCAGTTTCAACCTAAACTCCAAACCCGCGACTATGTGAAACCGGGTGATGTATTACCTGTTCGTACACCGGTTATTTTTGACATCGTAAGTGACGATCAGAAAATTGCATCAAACGATCTTTTCAAAAGTCAGATGGATTTGAAAGGTTTTGAGTGGTTGCCCGATAGTAAATCCGTCATGTTCGAATACAATCAGCGGGGACATCAGGTTTATCGCGCTCTCGAAATGTCGGCTGAGACCGGCGAGATAAAAACCTTGGTAGAAGAGACAGCCAAAACCTTTGTAAACTATACACGCTATTTCCGCCAGACTGTAAACAATGGCAAAGAAATGATCTGGATGAGCGAACGTGATAACTGGAATCATTTATACCTATACGACAGGTTGACGGGGACAGTGAAAAACCAAATTACCAAAGGGGCATGGTACGTACGCGATGTGCTAAATGTGGATGAGAAAAAGCGTGAAATCATTTTCTCGGCCAACGGGATGAAAACCAATGAAGATCCCTATCTGGTGCGTTATTACCGTATCCGCTTTGACGGCACGGGGCTTACTTGCCTTACGCCGGAAGAAGGAATGCATCAGGCCTGGTTTTCCGACGATAAAAAGTATCTGGTAGACGTTTATTCGATGGTCAACAAAGCTCCGGTGACTGTATTACGCAGTGCGGCGGATGGAAAAATCATTATGCCGCTCGAAAAAGCCGACATCAGCGAGTTGCTCAAAGCCGGATGGATTGCGCCGGAACCTTTTGTAGCCAAAGGGCGCGATGGAAAAACCGATATCTGGGGAATTATTTACCGTCCGACTAACTTTGATGCAACTAAGAAATATCCTGTCATTGAATATATCTATGCCGGACCGGGCAGCCAATATACTCCCAAAACATTTATTTCGTATAACCGGAATATGTCTGCTCTTGCCGAGCTGGGGTTTATCCTTATTCAGCTGGATGGTATGGGAACTTCGTTTCGTTCCAAAGCATTCGAAGAAATCTGTTACAAGAACCTGAAAGATGCCGGATTCCCCGACCGCATCCTGTGGGCAAAAGCTGCGGCTGCCAAATATCCGTATATGGACATAGAACATATGGGTATTTTCGGTGCCTCGGCAGGCGGACAGGAAGCTATGGGTGCGGTACTGTTTCACCCCGAGCACTACAAAGCGGCTTATTCTTCGTGCGGATGCCATGACAACCGCATGGACAAAATCTGGTGGAATGAGCAGTGGATGAGCTATCCTGTCGACTCCAGTTACATTGCCAGTTCCAATGTGGAGAATGCACACCTGCTTACCCGCCCACTCATGTTGGTAGTAGGCGAGATGGATGACAATGTAGATCCTTCGACCACCTACAAGGTATGCAACGAACTGATAAAAGCCAATAAAGACTTCGAGTTGGTGGTGCTACCCGGCATGCCGCACACCATGGGTGGCGACTATGGCGAGCACAAACGCTTCGACTTCTTTGTGAAAAACCTGATGGGTGTTACACCCCCCAGCTGGGACAAGGTGGCAATTAAAAAATGATTTAGCAAAAAGTATTCGGAGTGCGACTTTAAGTCGCGCCCCGAATATAAAATAAAAAAATTACAGCCAAGACTACTCAGAAATGGGTGGCCTTTGTTTTTTTGAATGTCAGGGCTGCAGTGTTTGGTTAGTCGTTGGGACTCAACCAATGTCCTTCTTTTTGAAATGCTTCTGATTATTTGAATCTCAGATTAAAAACAGTTATATTTGCAGACAATAACCGGAATTTGAAATCATATACATTAAACAACCGCTGAAAAATGGATTTAAATAAAAAGCGCATCATCGTTCTTTTATCACCGTTCCTGATTATACTTATCAATTTCATTGTGGCTATTGTCTCGGGAAAATTAATCGGGAAGTGGGCTTTTATTCCTGTTATTTTAATTGAATGGTGTTTCTTTTTATTTTTGGTGTTGCGGTTTGGCGGATCCGAATCGATAAATAAATGGTTGAAAAAACCTTCCGGATCTTTCGGATGGACTATTTTGGCCTTATTTGTTAGTATGATTCCTCTTCCACTGTTTTTATTACATTCAGCCACACTGTCGTCCTGGATTATTTGGCTTCCATGGATATTGCTTGCCCTGATTAATCCGTGGATGGAAGAGTTCTATTGGCGGGGGCTTCTTTTGCAATATGCGTCGAAATGGCCGGATTGGGTGGCCGTACTCTTTACCAGTGCTGTATTTGCGTTAAACCATGCCGTATTTGGTGTGAATTCAACACTGAACAGTGGTGTGGCTGTTATTATATCCACATTTTTTATGGGTGTGATTTGGGGACTTGTGTTCAAAAAAACAAATTCACTGCGATGGGTTATCTTTGCACATTTTCTGGTCGATTTTCTCAATCTGTCGGTACCTTCTTTTCTGGATTTGTATAAATCGGCATGGTAAAGTTCTATCGGAATCCCGATAAGACTTTCCTCTTCTTTTTTTTGATCTTACCCGAATCAACATCCTAAATAAACTTGCCAAAAGTATCGTCATAAGGAAACATTCTATATCTTTGCACTCAAATCAACTACTTTATGGAAAAACTTTTTGAAATCGTTTTTTTGGAAGAAGCCTATGACTTCTTGAAGGGTCTTGATAGAAAGCATTACGAGAAAATACTTTATAATATAAGAAAATCTCAAGTGGAGAATGACCCCGAACTTTTCAAAAAGCTGAATGAAGACATCTGGGAATTCAGAACCCTGTATCAGGGATTGCAATACCGTTTGCTTGCATTTTGGGATAAAAGGGATAACACAAATACCCTGGTCGTTTCAACTCACGGTTTTATAAAGAAAAGAAATAAGGTGCCCGATAACGAGATTCAGAAAGCCATTCAGCAGAGAATAAAATATTTAAATGAAAAATAAGATGAAAACATATAGCTTAGACGAAGTGCAGGATGAACTTATCGGTACTGTAGGAACACCCGCTCGTGAAAGATATGAATACGAGCTACAATTAGATATGATAGGGAAAGCGATAAAGCAAACCCGTCAGGAACGACACATGACTCAGGAAGAATTGGGCAAGCTCATTGGTGTTCAGAAAGCTCAAATATCCCGGCTTGAAAACAATGCCAACAATGTTACGCTGGATACTTTATTACGTGTTTTTACCGCTTTGAAAGCGAAAGTCCGGTTTCAGGTAGATTTACCGAATATCCATATCAATGTAGGAAAATAAAATAGAAAAAGCAGCGCCTCACAGCACTGCTTTTTCTATAGTTAGTCGTACCCATGCACCGACTAAAGGGCCTTTTATTTATTTTCACTTGTTTTTTTTGCTGCCGAGCGAGCTGATTCAATAACCTCAAAACCAAATTGGGCAAGCGTTCGTGGTGTTTCGCGGTACGCACCTTGTAATACATCACGGCTACCTTTCACCGAATTCTCAATGTCGGGCATCAACGCATTGCGTTTATTGATAGCTTCTTCAGATTGCTTTTTCAGATCCTGAGCCTGCTTATCGAGTGCAGCTGCCTGCGCTATTTTAGCTCCGTTATCACTCCATTTATGCGACACCATTGCGTTGAGTGGTGAATCAGGACCTAATTCGGTATGTTTTTTATATACCTTATCAGCTAAATCTATTAATTCTGTTGGGTTAGTGGGTATTTCTACCCGATAATTAGGGTTACTCATATAATCCTCCTTTTTTAAAATAGTTTTTTATAATGTTTATTTATGCATGGTTCAAATTGAAAATTTAAAATACAGTTGTGCGAAAACGATTTTGGGTAAATAAGCCCCAATGTTTTATATTTAAGTTCCGATACAAAGAAATGAAGTTCAGTACTTCTATATTCGGGCTTCATTATTGAATATTGAAGTCCCGGACCTCGATATTGAAGTTCCGATATGGAGAAATGAAGTCCCGGACTTCCGTATTGGAGCTCCAATATTAAATATCCGGACTTAAATATTCAATATTGGGACTTGATTCCGGTACTTCGGTACTTATTTTCTCCAAAACGAAGTCAATAGATACTAAAATATCATCGGAATACTGCTTCACACCGGAAGCGATGCCTCGCCCGGGAGCTAAAAGCATAAAAGTGCAAAGCCCAAACAGGGTTCGAAGTGGCCCGGGGATATACATAGCCGATTGCAGCAGGTTTTGTGTAGATGCAGGGAGAAGATTTTATCAGCAGATAATGGTCGATAAAATCTATAGAGGGTGTGGATGTCAGAAAAAGCCAGGTCATTTCGTCAAACAGTTATATCAGCACCGATACAATATAGTGATCGGCACGTATAGGAAACAAATGGTTTTAAAAAGACAAAGATCAACGGGTTATTCTAATTAATGGCTGCAAATATATTAAATATTTTAGAAATTCAAAAGAAATTCAAAAATATTTTAGGATAAAAGATATTTTTTTATTCCCGGCTTCCTTCCCGGCCTCAAAACATTAACTCATTATCCCCTATAAAGAGTTTTTTGTCCACGTTGGTTTTACTAAAGTTTTTTATCTTTGTGTTCTACAAAAAACGAAATCCGATAAATCATTAAGTTTATAGATGTATGAAGAAACATGTTCTTTCGTTCTCTTTGGTATTGTTGTCAATCTGTTATATGCAGGCAGCCACAACGCAAAAATTAGTTTTAAGATCGCCCAATGGAAAGCTGACCATTAAAGCGGGGCTGAATGCCCGGGGACAAGCGGTTTATGATGTAAAACTGAACAATCAGCCTGTGATTTTACAGTCGGCACTGGGTCTGGTGACCGATAAGGGCGATTTCAGCAAAGGCCTGAAGGTCGATAAAGTATCGGAGGTTACAACATTCACCGAAACCTATTCGACTCCTGCCGAAAAACGGGTTAGCCGCACTTATACCGCCAACAGTTCGGCTATGACACTTACCAATGCGGACAATAAAAAGCTCATTATTGAATTTAAAGCCACCAACGAGGGAGTTGCTTTCCGCTATTTGCTGAATGCCAAAAAGGGAATAGCTGTGACAAGTGAAGCTACATCGTTTAAATTTACTCCCTCTACTAAAGCATGGATGCATCCGCATGCTAATGTGAAGGAAGGTTGGTGCGAAACGCAACCGAGCTACGAGGAACAATACGAATATGAGATTCCGGTTGGCACGCAGTCGCCCGAAGTGGCGGGTTGGTCGTTTCCGGCTTTGTTTCAGACTGACGGACACTGGGTGCTGATTACCGAAGCCGGTCTGACTCCCAACTATGTGGGAACGCGGTTGGCGCAGCAGTCGCCGGATGGTGAATACATGATTGGCTTTCCTCAAAAAGGTGAAACCACACACCCCGACGATCCGGCTTATCCGGTTTCGGCTACCATCGTTTCGCCCTGGCGCGTAATGGTAGTGGGTTCATTGTCCACCGTCGTAGAATCGCAAATGGTGACCGACCTGGCACCGGCAGTAGATAAAAAAGCTGATTTTAGTTGGGTAAAAACAGGCATTGCATCGTGGAGTTGGGGCATATTACACGACGAATCGGTGAATTATCCGGTCACTAAAAAGTTTATCAATTACGCTTCGGATATGAACTGGGAGTATTGCCTGATTGATGCCGACTGGGACAGACGTATCGGGTATGATAAAATAAAAGAACTGGCCGATTATGCCAAAACAAAAAATGTGGGTCTGATTCTTTGGTATAATTCTTCGGGTTCCTGGAATACTACTGTTTATTCGCCTAAAAATGCATTGTTTGAACGTGTTGAACGCCGTAAGGAGTTCGAGCGGATTCACAATATGGGCATTGCAGGGATAAAAGTTGATTTCTGGCCGGGCGATGGTCAGTCGGCTATTCAATATTATTACGACATGATGAAAGATGCCGCCGATTATCATTTGCTGGTAAATTTCCATGGCACCACCGTTCCCCGTGGCTGGTCGCGCACTTTCCCTAATCTGGTTTCGATGGAAGCTATTCGTGGATTTGAATTTACCACCTTCGATCAGAAAGATACCGACAAGGCTCCCAAGCATCTTACCATGATGCCCTATGCCCGAAACGTAGTAGGACCTATGGATTTTACTCCGGTATGCTTTGGCGAAATTGTTGGAAAGCAACGTCGCACAAGTAATGGATTTGAAATAGCACTAACAGTGATTCTTCAATCGGGTGTGAGCCATTATGTGGAAATACCGGAAAGTATGGAGAAACAACCCGGGTTTGTAAAAGACTATATGCGTCAGGTTCCACGTCATTGGGACGATGTGAAACTGATCGATGGCTTCCCCGGAAAGTACGTGATCATGGCACGGCGTTGCGGCACCAGGTGGTATTTGGCCGGCATCAACTCACAGGCCGAAACGCAAAAACTGACACTCGATTTGTCTGCACTGAAACTAAAATTGAGTCGGACTTTCGTCCCTACGCTGATTACTGACGGCGATACTAACCGCAATTTTGTTCAAAAACAGGTAACGATCAACAACAATAAACTGTCGGTAGAACTAAAACCGAATGGCGGGTTTGTAGTGGTTTTGTAATTGGAAATAGTGATTATCCTTTATTTCAGCTTATCAAAAGATGATACCACAAAAGTTTTTGTGAAATAGAAACTTTTGTAATAGGAATTAAATAATGTCTTATTTCTCAGATAAGCATTATATGATACGGTTGTAATTTTAAGTCCCCTTTAGGGGATTTAGGGGCGGATTTCAAATGTATTTCCGCCCCAAGCCCCTAAAGGGGATGTGAAATACCATCGTCTTTGAAAAACTAAAAAAACACATTTCGTTCAGTTGCTTAGCTTTTGTTTCCTTGAAAATGCAGACGATATATGGCTCAAAACTTTCATTTCCTGCTTTTGTGTACCTTTTGTGCCTTTTGTGGTAAATTGTTTTTGAAGTCCACAAAAGATAATATCTATCGATATTATTGTTAGGCAACAAAGCGGATGTCCATTTGGAAATAATTAGAAACAACTTTCCCAAAGTTCAAAACTTTGGGAAAGTTGTTTTGATTAAAATCAGCCTCTTCGTACTGCTTCTACCTCTTCTACTGTTTTGGGTTTTACTTTTGTACCCAGTCGGCGCGGTCCGCTTTCGGTCATCATGTAATCTTCTTCGTTGCGGATGCCTCCAAACGAGCGGAACTTTTGTACTTCCTTCCAGTTGATAAAGTCGGTGAACAAACCTTCGCCCTGCCATTTGTCCATCAGTTCGGGGATAAAGTAAATGCCCGGTTCAATGGTAAATACATGTCCCGGTTTGAGCGGTTTGGCAAAACGGAGCGATTTGAGTCCAAACTGTGTGCTCTTCGGTTCGCCATCATAGCCCACCCACACTTCGCCGAGGTCTTCCATGTCGTGTACGTCCAGCCCCATCATGTGTCCGGTTCCGCAGGGGTTAAAAAGTGCATGCGCCCCTGCTGCCATGGCTGCTTCGGTATCACCTTTCATCAGCCCGAGTTCTTTCATGCTGTTGGTGATTGAGCGACAAGCCGCCCAGTGTACCTCCCGATAAGGCACATTCAGTGCCAATGCATCAATGGCTGCATAATGTGCTTTCAACTGCATTTCATAAATCAGTTTTTGTTGAGCTGTGAAAGTCAGATTTACCGGAAACGTGCTGGACAGATCGCCGCAGTAATGACTTTCCACTTCGGCACCGGCATCGAGCAGAAAGAGGTCGCCGCTTTTAAGCACATTACCGTGGCAATGGTTGTGCAGCGTTTGTCCGTTGATGGTAGCAATGATGGGAAATGAAATTTCACCGTTTGCAGCATGAGCTATTTCGTGTACACGGGCAGCAACCTGTGCTTCGGTTATGCCTGCATGCGCAAACTGCATGGCAGCTATGTGCATATCCACCGAAACATCCACTCCTTTTTCTATCTCGCGGATTTCTTCGTCCGATTTTATTTCGCGTTGGCTTACCACGGCACGAATCAGTTTGACTGACGACTTCGAAGCTATCTCTGCCGGATGAAGTCCAAGCAAATCCTGCAGCTTCAGTTTGTTTTCGGGACGGTAAGGCGGCAAAAAGTGAATCTCGCGCCCTTTCTTCTGAGCTTCGCCCAGCAGTTTGGCCAATTCGGCTGTAGGATGCGATTCACTGATTCCACTTTGGGCGGCATAATCGGCTATAGTGGGCTGAGGTCCCATCCACACAATATCGTCGATGGTATAATCGTTGCCAAAAATAAGCTGACGGTTATTATCTACATCAATCACTCCCGCCAAAGCCGGAAAATCGATACCAAAATAATATAAAAAAGTACTGTCCTGACGAAAATGATAACCATTGTCGGCGTAATTCATCGGGCTTTCGTCGTTTCCCAGAAGCAAAACCAGACCCGAACCAATTTTTTCGGCCAGTGTCTTGCGGCGTTTAATGTAAGTTTCTTTGTTGAACATATTTTTTTGTCTTGTTGTAACTTTTCCAAAGTTTTAAACTTTGGAAAAGTTGTAAAATAATAAATATTTACGAATATCGGGAAAGCAAATGACTATAAAGATTCGTGTTCAGTCCGGTGAATAATCTCATTTTGCAGATCGAGTCCTAAATCATTAAAGTAATCGCTATACCCTGCCACCCGTACAATCAGATTTCGGTATTTTTCCGGATGTTTCTGAGCGTCGCGCAGTGTAGACGAGTCCACAACATTAAACTGGATATGGTGTCCGTGCATCCTGAAATAACTACGCACCAATCCTGAGACCTTTCGGATAGCGGTGTCGTCCTCGAAAAAGGCCGGACTAAACCGTTGGTTCAACAAGGTGCCTCCGGTGTGCAAATGGTCAATCTTAGCGGCCGATTTCACGACCGAAGTCGGTCCTTTTTTGTCCGATCCCTGCACGGGCGAAATCCCTTCGGAAACCGGCAACCCTGCTTTTCGTCCGTCCGGACTGGCATGCATCACACTGCCAAAGTACACGTGGCAAGTGGTAGGCAACAGGTTGATCCGGTACTCGGCACCCCGCGGACTCCGGTGTCCTTTTACTGCATCGTAATAAATATTGAACACATCTACCAGTTGCGCATCGGCTTCGTCGTCATCGTTCCCGTATTTCGGAGTTTTGTAAAGCAACTTGTAAAGCAATTCGTCCTTGTTTTCAAAATTGCTTTCGAGTGCATCCACAAAGTCGGGCAAAGTTATGGATTTATCTTCAAAAATATGTTTTCTCAGCGCAGTAAGTGAGTCGGTAATTGTTCCCATACCCACTCCCTGAATGTAGTTGGAGTTATAACGTGCTCCTCCCTGAATATAATCCATGCCACGCGCCACACAGTCGTCGATAATCAGCGACAGGAAAGGCGTGGGGATATGCGTCATGAAAATCTTTTCGATCGTATTGTTACCTATAACTTTTATCCGCAAAAAATGTTCAACCTGTGCCTTGAAAGCTTGCAGCAATTGTGCATAAGTGCTAAAGTCGGAAGCTTCTCCGGTTGGGAGTCCCAGTTGTTTCTGAGTACGGGTATCAAAACCGTTGTGCAAGGTGATTTCGAGAATCTTGGGCAGATTGAAATAGCCGCAAAGAATGTAACTTTCAGTTCCGAAAGCTCCGGTTTCCACACAACCGCTACAGCCTCCGTTGCGCGCATCCACCAACTCCTTACCCTGATTCACCAATTCCTGAATAATGGAATCGGTATTAAATATGGAAGGTTGACCGAATCCTGTTTTAGTAATTTTTACTGCCCGGTCGATAAAACTATCGGGATTCAGCTTGCTCAACTGCACCATGGAGCTGGGTTGCAACAGGCGCATTTCTTCAATCACATCCAACAGGATATAGGACATCTCATTCACCGCATCGGTTCCGTCCGGCTTTACACCGCCCAGATTAATCAGACAGAAATCGGTATAGGTACTGCTTTCCTGAGCTGTTACACCAATTTTGGGAGGTGATGGGTGATTGTTGAATTTCACCCAAAATGATTCGAGTACTTCCACCGCCTGATCGCGTGTGAGCGTTCCGGCTTCGGTCTCGGCTTTGTAAAACGGATAAAGATGCTGATCCAGTCTGCCGGGGTTAAACGAATCCCAGGGATTAAGTTCCGTCACCACGCCCAGATGGATAAACCAGTAATGCTGCAACACTTCGTGGAAAGTAGCCGGAGCATGAGCCGGTACACGTCTGCATATACGTGCCATTTCAGTCAATTCGGCTTTGCGGGCACTGTCTTTTTCAAGGACAGCAAGCTCTTCCAGCTTATCGGCATGCCGGTTGGCAAACAGGATAATGGCTTCGGCTGTAATCTTCATTGCCTTGAGCTCCTCCTTTTTGTCGTAAGCCAGGGGGTCGGTTATAAAGTCAAGTGCTTTGATACTTTCCTCTATATCCTGCATAATATCAAGCATTCCCTTTTGGTAAATCTTGTATCCGGCCACCGTATGACCCGGTGCCCGTTGTTCCATAAACTCGGTGAATATACCGGCACCGTAAGCATCCTTCCATTCATCGGTCATGGCTTCCATCATGCGGTCGCGGTTAGACCGACCTGTCCAGAACGGAATAATTGTTTCGCCAAAAGCTTTGCGGGTTTCTTCATCTACCCGAAACCAGACCTTTTCGCGGGTGTTCAGAATCTCCAGATCCTCTAAAGAATGAACGGTAATTTCCGGATAAGTAGGTGTAGCCTTCGGGGCAGGGCCGCGTTCGCCTACGATCAGTTCCTGATCATTAATACAAATACTTTTATTCGCCAAAATATATTGAAATGATTTGGCGCGCTGCATAGGAATAGAGTCACCGAAAGCCAGGTGATTCTTATAAAATTCAGTAATCAATAAGCCTCGCTCTGCAGAAATACTGTTGATAGCATTGAGGCTTTGTTCGCGGAGTTGTTGAATTCTGGGAGTCATATTATTGTTGTTTTAGTTAGTATAACTTTTCCAAAGTTCCAAACTTTGGAAAAGTTTTACGGTTAGCCACCAATTTTCACGTCGAAGCCTGCTTGTTCAAACAGTTTTTGGGCTTCGAATAAATCAGTTTTAGTTACTGTTTTCAACTCTTTAAGTGAGTTGTCTATTCCAAATCGTTCGTATTTATGCGAAGCCGTGTTGTGGTAAGGCAGTAAGTCTACTCCTTCCACCTCATTGCTCAATGAGCACAAATATTCAAGTGTCTGACAAATGTTCGTTTCGGTAAATGTGATTCCGGGAATCATGGGTAACCGAATGCGTACTTTTTTGCCGAAATCAAGCAACTGCCGCAGGTTTTCCAGAATTAGTTTGTTCGAAACACTGGTGTAGGTTTTATGCAAGTCATCGTCCATCAGCTTCAGATCATACAAAAACAAATCTGTATGCCGGGCTACTTTCTCCAGTGATTCCCATTGGGCAAAACCCGAGGTGTCGACTGCTGTGTGCATTCCTTCCTTTTGGCAGGCAGCAAGAATTTCTGCAAGAAATGCATGTTGCAGCAAAGGTTCACCTCCCGAAAAAGTTACTCCTCCATCCGATTCTTCCATAAAGACCTGTTCTTTGCGTAGTTCTTTCATCACATCCTCCAGGCTCATTTCCGATCCGACCGTTTCGTTTTCGGTGAAAGTTTTATCCCCAATCCGCACTGTTTTAGCAACGGAACATATAGCCGTACTCATGCTCTCCGGATTATGACACCAGCGACACGAAAGCGGACAGCCTTTCAGAAAAACCGTTGTGCGGATTCCCGGACCGTCGTGTACGGCAAAACGTTTTATATCGAATATAATAGCCATGTAACAAGCCTTAGTCCCTACAAGGAGGATAAATGAAAAATGGAAAAGTGTAATTTTATAGGAAGTGCAGAAAGTTCTGTGTTGCACTATAGAAGAAAAACCTGTATCAAATGCTTTCTTGAACGCAAATAACATGAAATTCGGGAAATAAACGTAATTTCATTAGTTTAAAATTCAGCAGATTATACTCAACTTTACAAGCCTTGTTTGCAAAAATTTGTGTTGTTTCCTTTATTTGCCTGCTTTTGATACGGATTCCGGGAAGTATCTCTAAATCATCCAACACTCATACAGACCCTTACCGGATTTGTGGAGTATATTGCCGAGGTATTTGGATGAATAGCCCATTTGAGAAGAATGAATTGATTTAGGGCGCTAAGTTATAAAAAAAAATGAATGTGTATATTCTCGAACCGGGATTTCTATTACAATTTTTCATTCAATCTTGTCGGGTAGCTCTTTGATTGTATTAATGCGGTTGGAGGTATGATGTAGTTTGGTCAGAAATTGATTAATCTTATCCTGATAATCTATCAAATAATCTGGATGAAGTTTCTTTGTAACAAGGACAATCAGCTTTTTCAGTAACAGCCCTACTTTATAATCGTAGCCTGAGATCCTTTCGCCGAACATGCGGGAATAAGTTGAGAATTGAATTTCCAATACATACAGAATTAAATCAGCCTCCAGCTTTTTACTTTTTGTTTCAACCGTAAATTCAGTTATCCGTTTTGTACAGGCATTGAGTTTCTTTACAAGTTGCTTGAGTTTGGTGCTGCCTTTAAATTCCTTTTGGCATAACTTGTCAATATTTTCTCTGGCTTCTTCGAACAGTATTTGTTCGCCACCCTCTTTATCCAGAAAATTGACCAACAGGTATTCATAATTATACCGCTTAGCTGACAATTTAAGTACAATATCCACCAACTCTTTTTTTGATAGCTCATTTACTTGTTCTTTTAATATTGCTTTGTCTCGGGGCATAAGGGTTCGTTTAGTTTTTGATTGGCAAATATATGCAAATTTTGAGATTTTGTCTGTATCTTTGCATTCCGGTTCTATTTTTTTGAGTTAATAGGGTTGTAGACCAGCTGGTTCGTCTATATGCGAATCATTTTATGACCAAACTGATGAACCGATGAACTAATCAACTAATTTTCAATATGACCAACTTTAAACGTACTACCGTTACCTCGGCTTTGCCTTATGCTAATGGACCCGTACACATCGGGCACCTGGCAGGAGTTTATGTTCCTGCAGATATTTATGTGCGCTACCTTCGTTTGAAAGGCGAAGAAGTGCTCTTTATCGGCGGATCGGACGAACATGGTGTACCTATTACCATCAAAGCTAAAAAAGAAGGTGTTACACCACAAGATATTGTGGATCGTTACCACGGAATTATCAAAAAATCGTTTGAAGACTTTGGCATTTCGTTTGATATTTATTCCCGCACGACATCAAAAACTCACCGCGAACTGGCTTCCGATATTTTCAAAACCATCGAAAGTAAGGGCGGCTTTATTGAAAAAACAAACGAACAATATTACGACGAAACGGCACAACAATTTCTGGCCGATCGGTATATTACCGGTAAATGCCCTCATTGCGGTAACGAAAATGCGTATGGCGATCAATGTGAATCGTGTGGAACTTCATTAAACCCCACCGACCTGATCAATCCGAAATCGGCCATCAGCGGTTCGGCACCGGTTATGCGTGAAACTAAGCACTGGTATCTTCCGCTTGATCAACACGAGGCCTGGTTACGTCAATGGATACTCGAAGAGCATAAAGAATGGAAACCAAACGTATACGGACAATGCAAAAGTTGGCTCGACATGGGGCTGCAACCGCGTGCCGTAAGTCGTGACCTCGACTGGGGAATTCCTGTTCCTGTTGCCGGGGCTGATGGTAAAGTACTTTATGTTTGGTTTGATGCTCCGATTGGCTATATTTCCAATACCAAAGAATTGTGCGATAACCAATCGGATAAATATGGAAAATGGGAAAAATGGTGGAAAGATCCTGAAACCCGATTGATTCATTTTATAGGTAAAGATAATATTGTATTCCACTGTATCGTTTTTCCGGCTATGCTAAAAGCAGAGGGTTCGTATATTTTACCCGACAATGTGCCAGCAAACGAATTCTTAAACCTCGAAGGCGATAAAATTTCCACTTCGCGCAACTGGGCAGTGTGGCTGCACGAATACCTTGTAGATTTTCCAGGAAAACAAGACGTGTTACGTTATGTACTTACTGCCAATGCTCCCGAAACGAAAGATAATGACTTTACCTGGAAAGATTTTCAGGCACGCAATAATAACGAATTAGTAGCTATTTTTGGTAACTTTATCAACCGCGCTTTGGTGCTGACTCAAAAATACTATGACGGTAAAGTTCCCGGACTCGGTGAGCTGAATGATTACGATAAACAAACCCTGGAGGAATTTGAAAACGTAAAAGTGGATGTCGAGAAATTACTCAATAACTTCCGTTTCCGTGATGCTCAGAAAGAAGCTATGAATCTGGCCCGTATTGGTAATAAATACCTGGCTGACACAGAACCCTGGAAAGTTGCCAAAACCGATATGGATCGTGTGTCAACCATTATGCACCTGAGTTTGCAGATTGCCGCCAATCTGGCCATTGCTTTTGAGCCATTCCTTCCATTTACTTCGGCCAAACTTCGCACCATGCTTGGCATTGGCTCATTTAATTGGAAAGATTTGGGGAAAATTGATTTACTAAAGGCAGGAGCTGAACTCGGAACGCCCGTACTGCTCTTTGAAAAAATAGAAGATGAGG
>JAATGT010000350.1 GCA_015654525.1 Bacteroidales bacterium | reverse complement strand
TTCAATACGTTTCTTTTGGTAATCGGTATACGATTCTACATACTTGTCCCGATTTTGCTGTAATAAGGTTTGGGCGTCAAGTACATCGGTTAATGTAACTGTGCCTGCTTTATAGTAGTTCGTATTCAGTCTTAGGTTTTCAGTAGATTGTTCTACACCGTCTTTTGCCAGTAAAATCTGCTTATAGGCATTATCCAGTTCATTTTTCACATTCTGCATCTGTAAAAGCAACTGCTCTTGTGTGTCAACTTTGTTGTTCAATGCAATCTGTTCCTGTATTTTTTGCCGTTTGATAGCATGTGAACCTCCCCACCAACCTGAAAGAGGTACACTTACCGACGCAAATAAAATACCGTTTCCTCTCCATTTATCTACGATGTTCTCACCGTAATAGGATGCCCCTACCGCTACTGTAGGTAAATAATCACCCCTCTTCATTTTTGTTTGTAATTTGGTTGCTTCCACATTTTTGTCGAGTAATTTGCTTTCCATTCTTTCGGATAAAGCTGTGCTATGATCGACATAATATACTATGGGGGATTTTACACTTTCAATATCCGGTACAGTAATATCAAAATTATCAGACAACGACAGTTCCAATCCCATTAGCTGGCACATAGACATTTTGACAAGTTTAATCCCATTTTCCAGATTCATACGGTTACTTTGTACTTCATTTTTTTTCAGTTTTACTTTCAGTACATCGTTATTTGTTATCAGTCCTGTTTTATAGGACAGTTCCACATCTTTTAATAAAGTATTGAGTTGAGTATCTATGACATCCAGCGTTTTCTCTTTTTCGTATAATGAAACCAATTGCCAATAAAGGCTTTCAGTATTTAAGAGTACTTCATTTTCCGATAGTTTTGCTTGGTAGCGGCTTACTTCTGTTCCTAAATCAGCGAGTTTGTTTCCTGTTACTATTTTTCCTCCGGCAAATATGGGTTGAGTAACTGTTATCCCTGCTTCAAATCCTTTGTCTAACAAACCTAACGACATTCCTGCCAGGTTCAAAGACATCAGGGGATCTTTCGGCAATAGCCCCACACCCGAAGCACTTACCGATGGAAAATAGTTTGTAAATGCTTCCTTCTTAGTTTGTTTTGAGGCATCGATATCTAAACGGCTATTTTTTATTTTCCGGTTATTCTCAATAGCCATCTCTTTACAACTTTCAATGTTGTATTTGGTCTGTGCTCTTAGACTGAGACTTGTGATGCACAGTATTGTAATTGTAGAGATAATATATTTATTCTTTATTTTCATAATTCTTCATTTTCAGTTTTAGGTTTATTGTCTTCTTTGCGGTATGTAAACCAATACATTAGAGGAAGCATCGTCAGTATAAACATCATCGATATCATTGTGCCGAAACAAATAACGGTGCCCATCGGTGCCCAAAGTGGACTTTGACTGACGATCATCGGGATAACCCCCATCGATGCAGCAGCAGATGTCAGAAATATAGGGCGCATTCTTCGCTTACCGGCCTCTATACATGCATCAAGCACCGAGTGTCCGTGTTTATACCTTAATTCTTCTGTATAATCATACATAATAATGCCATTACGGACAATGATACCAATCAAACTAACGACACCGAGTACACTGGTTATACTGAAATCGAGCCCCATTATCTTTAATCCGATCACAGCTCCGAGTATACTAAGCAAAGTGGATGATAATACCAAACCGGCTAAGCTTACTTTCTTAAAATGGAATACCAGAATGAAGAAAATAATAAAGATGGATATAGATAATCCGTTGATTATTTTAGGGAAGTTTTCCTCATGAAAATCTTTTACACCACCATAGGAAATGCTGACACCGTGGGATAGAGAGTCAGACGAGGATTGATCTTCAACGAGTTTTTCAATTTTTGATTGTACTTGACTCACTTTTTCCCCCCTTTTCAAATCTACATATACCGATAATGTACGTACACCGTTACGTCGTACTATCTGCCCTTCGTTCCAATCGGCAGATACTGTCGCCACTTGGCGCAGGGGAACTGCCGGCGAAACCAGACCTGAAACATACTCATTTGAAACATCTTCGGCTGTTGGGTCTTTCTTTTCCCATTGAGACTTTAATACGACAGGCACCGAATAATCTCCTTCCCACAAAGTCGTTATCGGGGCTCCTCCAAAACGCGATGCCAGCCCTAATCCCACTACTGTTTCACTGATGTCCAGACGATTTGATTCGACAGGATCGAGTGCGATGTTAATTCCCGGTAATATCTCTTCATAGTTTGTATAAACGCGGAGAGGTTCATTCATCTGTTTTAATCTGACCATAAGGCTGTCACTGAATTCCTTTAAGTCGCTGATGCTATCTCCTGACAAACGGATCTCAATATCAGCATCAACACCCATCTGATAATCCAACTGTTTAAATTTGACAAACGCATTGGGATAACGGTAAGCATATTTAGACGCATACTCGTCTAATAAGTCTTCGGTATCGCTGCTGGATGTTGTATTGACTATGAACTGTGCAAAATTTGTTCCTCCTAATTTTGGAGCATAAACCGTATGAAAACGAGGAGAACCACTTCCCATAAAGGCTGTGACGGATAACACTCGCTCATCTTTATGAAGTATTGCCTCCATAT
>JAATGT010000039.1 GCA_015654525.1 Bacteroidales bacterium | reverse complement strand
CCGACCACATTAAACAACCAGCCATACAAGCTGTGAACAATAACTTTTCGTTTTATTCTCCTGTTCCGGGTTATCCCGCCTTGCGGAATGCTATTTGCGCTAAGTTGAAATCCGAAAACGGATTGGAATATAAACCCGAACAAATTGTTTGTTCCAATGGAGCTAAACAATCGGTATGTAATGTATTGCTGGCTATCATCAGCAAAGGCGACAAAGTAATTATACCTGCACCTTTCTGGGTTAGTTATCCCGAAATGGTAAAACTTGCCGACGGAACTACCGTAGAAGTGTATGCAGGCATTGATCAGGATTTCAAAATGACTGCCGACCAACTTGAAGCTGCCATTACTCCAAAAACCAAAGCGCTTATTTTGTGCTCACCTTCCAATCCTACCGGAAGTGTTTACAGCAAAGATGAACTCAAAGCACTGGCCGATGTGTTGGCCAACTATCCGAATATTATTATTCTGTCCGACGAAATTTACGAACATATCAACTACTTGGGTAAGCACGAAAGCATTGCGCAGTTTGCCAACGTGTCCGAACGCGTAGTGATTATCAACGGTGTGTCTAAGGGTTATGCTATGACCGGATGGCGTCTGGGTTGGATAGCCGCTCCCAAATGGATAGCTTCGGCCTGCAATACGCTGCAAGGACAATACACTTCGGGTCCGTGCTCGGTAACCCAAAAGGCTGCTGAAGCAGCTTATACCGGCGACCAGACTTGTGTGGAAACTATGCGTGTGGCTTTTGAGCGTCGCAAAAATCTGGTAGTAGATCTGGCCCGTCAGATTCCCGGCTTGAAAACCAACGATCCTCAGGGTGCATTTTATATTTTCCCCGATTGTAGCTCTTTCTTTGGTAAATCATATAACGGTAGAGTAATCAATAATTCCGGTGATCTGGCCATGTACCTGCTCGAAGAAGGTCATGTGGCATGTGTGGGCGGTGGTGCATTTGGTGCTCCTACCTGCATCCGTATGTCCTATGCTACTTCCGATGAAAATCTGGTAAAAGCTTTTGCCCGACTTAAAGAAGCATTGGGTAAACTGGCGTAAATCATAATCTCAATAAAATTAGTCAGGGCGTTTACCGATAGAGGTAAACGCCCTGATTTGTTTTGAAATGCGTACCTGCTTTGGGAACGGGTTGACATCCTGTATTCTTATGTAGCTATCCGGCTATACTTTCTTCATCAAAGTTATCTTTCATATCTCGACTCCTTCATTTAAGATGTTTAAATAAAAAGGGGTTTTGAATGGTCGGTTTTCCCACTTGCTTTTGGCAATAACCATTGGACTTATCAGAACTCCCGTGTTGAGTTCCAGCAAATAAATAGGATAAGTTATTTTTTGTTCGTCTTCCAATGTAACTTTTTTTTATTGACCAGAATCAACAAATCAATATCACTGTCGGGACGGGCATCGCCACGGGCTTCCGAGCCATAAAGTATAACTTTGGCATCGGGTGCTTCTCTGCGTATAATTTCACGCAACTGACTGACAATCTCCGGACGGTTCATTTAGTTTTGGTAATAATTGTTGTGGCAAAGATAATGATTTTATATTATAGTATAATTCTCTATCTTAAAGTATTCACTTCTGATGAGAATCTGGTAAAAGCTTTTGCCCGACTTAAAGAAGCATTGGGTAAACTGGCGTAAATCATAATCTCAATAAAATAATCAGGGCGTTTACCGATAGAGGCAAACGCCCTGATTTGCTTTAGAACGCGTACCCGCTTTGTTTACAGAACTGTCTCGGCAGGTAATTGATAAATTAACTCAGAGGGTGTATAACCATATTGCTTTTTAAAGGCATAAGAAAAATGCGATAGATTTTCAAAACCGACTTCAAAGTAAACATCAACCGGCTTTTTATGTTTTTGCGTCAGATTATAGTGTGCTAGTTCCAACCGCTTTTGTGTTAGCCACTTTTGTGGAGTGGTATTGAATGTCTTTTTAAAGTCCCGTTTAAATGTAGAAAGACTACGACCGGTTAAGTAACCGATTTTTTCCAACGGCATATTGAACATGTAGTTTTTCTCCATAAAGTCAGTTAAGGCTATCTTGCCGGGCTCTTCAAAATTAGCTAAGATATTGTCGATACTCTTGTCAATTTCCCTTAGAATACTGATAGCTTCTGTTATTTTTAAGGAAGCTATATTTTCGGGCAAAGATTGTTTCATGTCGAAATAGGGCAGTAAGGATGCAAAGTAACTCTCAAATAAGGGGTGATCTTTGAAGCTTAAAACTCGATCTTCTTTTGCCCTGTTTGCTACATCAATGTCAGCATAAAATTTTTTCAATCGTTCGGTTGATAGATGTATGGCAACTGCTTTGTGAGGTAGACCGTCCTTAGGAAAGTTCAAAACAGTAGTCAATTGATTTCGGGGTATAAGAAAAATATCTCCGGCATTAAATACATGTGTAGCGTCGGCTTGGATCACTTTTGTTTCGCCTGAAATAAACCATACAAGTACATGTTCTTCAAACGTTATTTCTGTTTTGAAAAACTTATCGTACAGGCATGAAAGTTTAATGTCTGATGTGATGAATTTTGTTGAGTGTTCCATCTGTATCTTAGAAATAGTTAGATATAAAACCAACTTCGTGTCAACTTTGTTTAAAGGCTCATTTTTATTTCCAGGGAAGAGAATGATTTCTTCCCTGAAAAATATTTTTTTATCTCATTGGTTCAATTTACCTCTACTTGCAAGGGGATTATTCATTGATTGGAAATTCTATTCCTGTTAGTTTTTCGCTTAATTCCCATAATCGCTTCGCGTTATTTTTGTCCACAGAATAGGGCTTTACACCACCCGATACAGAAGTATCATAAGACAATCCGGCTATGTCTGCATCTTCGCAATACACACCACCTACATGATTGAGCATCGGGCTGGTAGCACACCAAACAGTTGTGGCTGCACCCTGCGGAATGGTTTTTAGTGAGGCTGCTACTTCGGGCAGGATATTTCCTTTTGCATCGTAGAAGCCCATTTGCTGAAACAATTCCAGCGGTGCTTCCCGAGCTAATTCTGTTCCATTGATAGAGCCGGGGGGTGTAATGAATATGCTCTTACATTGACTACTTTGGCACGATTATCCAATTCAAGAGCAAATAAATTACTGGCGGTTTTTGATTGACCATAAGCTTACAATGTGTCATACTCCCGACTATTGAAATTTGGATCGTCGAAATTGAAAGGAGCAAACCGATGTCCGTCAGAAGAAACATTAATCACTCTTGCACCATTTGCCTTCTTCAATGCAGTCCATAATCTTGCTGTGAGCTGAAATTGAGCTAGATAATTAGTTGCCAACTGCGATTCTATTCCACGACTGTCTTTGCGCAGTGGAACCCACATAATGCCGGCATTATGAATCAGTAAATGAAGCGGTCGGTCTGATGCTAAAAATCTTTCTGCAAACGCATCAATAGAATCGGGATTCATTAAGTTCATTAGTTCTAATTCTATATTGGCAATACCCTCCAGATTTCTCTTTGCTTTTTCAATATCTCTTGCCGGTACTATTACTGTCGCTCCGGCTACTGCAAGTGTTTTGGTTGTTTCTAAGCCGATGCCTGTATTGCCACCAGTTACAATTGCAATTTTTCCTCTCATATCAATGCCTTTGATTACTTCGCTTGCTGTTGATGTTGCGTTAAACCCGGAACCTGTTGGCTTCTGTAACGCTCCCTGATAATTGTTCTGTTCCATATCTATTTATTTTTTTATTGTTATTGAATGGGACAAAATTAATAGGAAGATAACAAGCTGACTTTGTTTTAAAGGTCAAGTTTGTTTTGTTTTAAAGGTCATTCTGGAGCTTTGGGTATAGTTGAAAAAATAGAGTAAGCTTATGCAGATTTTTAGTTGGTACAACTGCCTAGTTTGCGATAGTGGAAGTATGCTTTTATTTCCTTTCTATCCCAAACTCATCTCCGATCCTTTCTATAAAACCGACTCCTACGGTTTTCAAACTCATCGGAAAGCATTTCTAAACTCGTCGGAGAGTAATTTCAAACCGGACGGAGACCATTTTAAAATCGGTCGGAAAGTATTTCGCTTATCTGTGCAGGTGTAAGTTGAGGGTCTAAAAAAGAAAACCGAAGTAGTATGCGACTCGTTGCTTTACACATAATACTTTCGGTTTCCTTATACGTTACTATATTGTTATAGTTTTTCGAACTTGATGTTATTCAACATCTCAGTTACATCGCTACCTGGACGAAATGTAACCTTTACTTCAGTAATCATTGTTTTTTGGTTGAACTTTTCTTCGGTTTCAGCTCCCTCGCTTTTAATGTTGATTTGGAATGTTCCAAAGTCACTAAAACGAACTATTTTACCGGCTTTCAGATGGCGGTTCAGCGCTTTTGTAAGGTCGTTGAGCACGGCCAATACATCGGTGTCGCTCACTGTAGTCGAATTTTCAGCTATTTCCCGACCAATTTCTTTCAATGTAATATCTCCCGTACTTTTTGTTTGGGCATAATACTTTTTAGGAGCATCAGGGTTTCCCGGATTTCCTTTTAATGATAATGTGTACTTTACTGGCATGTTTTTTCTGTATTAAAAAATTATTTAATTTCTCAACAAGATTATAAACTTGTCGAGTGCAACGAGTCAACTTCAAAATAAGGAGCACAAATACCTGTAGGGGGAGTTATCTCCTGCATACGGATATTATTTTTCTAAAAAGCCTAACTGATTTATTAACACGTGTGCACCATGCACAAAGTAAAAGTACGTTTGATATCAAACAACGGGGAAAGGAGTGTCTGCTAAATCATATTTATCCTGATTTATATCTTCTATCAGGCAAGCTATACTGCTCTTTGTATAGCACAATCGGTCATCCAACGGAAAAATCAACACATGATTAACTGAAAACTTTCGCAAATATACAATGTTTGTTTTTAATTTGCAAATATGAAATAAAAAAATATTTTCTGTTGTGTCCGGAAGTGAGTTTATAACAATGTTCTGAACTTGTAT
>JAATGT010000041.1 GCA_015654525.1 Bacteroidales bacterium | reverse complement strand
TGTCCGTTGCTGATACCGCCTTGCACGCCTCCCGAATTGTTCGTTTTGGTACTTACCTTGTCGCCGTCTTTTACAAATGAATCATTCATCTCCGATCCCTTCAAACTAACACCTTCAAAACCTCGCCCGTAATCAAAACCGTGAGTTGCATTGATACTCAGCATGGCCTGAGCCAGTCGCGCCTGCAGTTTGTCGAAGATTGGTTCGCCCAGTCCAACCGGAACGCCTTTGATGACGCACGAAATAATTCCTCCTATAGAGTCGCCTTCTTTTTTTAGTTCTTTAATATATTCGATCATTTGTTCGGCCATCTCCGGTTGCGGACAACGAACTACGTTCGATTCTATCAGCGATAAGTCAGTCGTTTCAAAAGTCTGAGTCATGGCAATATGCCCTACCTGCGATGTGAAAGCGGTAATGTCGATTCCATAATTTTTTAATGCTAGCTTGGCAATGGCCCCCGCCACTACACGTGATGCTGTTTCGCGGGCTGAGCTTCGGCCTCCACCGCGATGGTCGCGGATTCCATATTTTTGTTGGTAAGTAAAGTCGGCATGCGATGGTCGGTACACTTCCTTCAGATGGTCGTAGTCGGAACTGTGTTGGTTCTCGTTCCAGATAACAAAAGCAATCGGAGTTCCTGTGCTTTTCCCTTCAAAGATGCCTGATAAAAATTCAACTTTATCTCCTTCCTTACGTGGGGTTGATATAGCCGACTGTCCTGGGCGACGGCGATTCAGTTCGTTTTGAATGAATGTTTCATCTATTTCTATTCCCGGAGGGCAACCGTCAACAATGCCACCGATTCCTTTTCCGTGTGACTCCCCAAATGATGTGAAAGTAAATAATTTACCAATAGTGTTCGACATTAGTCTTCAATTATAAGTTATAAAACATGGACTATGAATATTTATACTATAATCCCTTATTCGAAGTACAAAGTTATTCAAAAGTTTGAAATAACTATAAACTTAAATAGTAATCATATACAACAATGGATATTAAATAGCCTTTATGCTGCTTAATATCCATTGAAGATATAGTAAAGAGTAAGTGATTCTTGTTAATGACAACCACAACCGCTTCCGCAACTTCCGCCACTAGTCACGCTTGCTTCTTCTTCGTCGCCACAACCACAGCTTCCACTTCCGCATCCGCCATCACCACAACCACATCCACTTCCGCATCCACCGCCCATAAGAGCTTCTAATTCTTTCTCCGAGGCTTCACGAACTTCAAGTACAGAACCTTTGAAGTGAAGAGTTTCACCTGCTAATGGGTGATTCAAATCCACTTTTACATGAGTGTCGGTTATTGTTACTACTTGTGCATTTATGCGGTTACCTTCGTTGTCCATTAATGGAACGACATTTCCTTCGTAAATCATTTCTTCGTCAAGTTTGCCATCTATTTCAAAAATTGCACGATCCAGATCTAATACACTGTCATCGTCATATTCGCCATAAGCATCTTCTGTGTTGATTACAAAGTCGAATTTATCGCCTGTCTGAAGGCCAAATAAGTTTTCTTCGAACTTAGGGAGCATCATACCCACACCGTAGACAAAGCTTAATGGTTGTTCCGAAGTGGCTTTTTCCATTAATTCTAATTCTCCTTCCGTTTCGGCATCAACGTATAACTCGTATTCTGCTGATACTGCTTTGTTTGCTGTAATTTTCATTTTCTATTGTTTTTGTTTAATAATTTCAATTTCTAAAAAAAAAATCGTTACTCCTGATTCCGATCAACCTATAATTGTTTTTTGACGTAAATTGTTCATCTCAAAGAGTTAATTGAGTAAATGTTTTAATACCATGTAATGGGTGTACCCCCGTAGCCGCTTTGTTTGGTGTATTTCAAATCCTGAAGCATACTGGCATTTACCCCGATTCTAAAGTTGTATGTTTTATACGGCCCAAATGGAACCACGCCGGCAGTCATAGTCCAGCAATGCAAACTTCGCGTAATGTTTATATTAGTTGTTGTGAACTCTTTAGCTATAAAGTCATATCCACTGCTTGCAGATATTTTCCAGTTTGCAGTTAGAGAAATATTGCCGGAGAAACTTAAAGAATGTGTAAGCCCCATTTTATATTCTTTTTTTATACTGTCTATGGTTGATGTGTTAGCATAATTGACACCATAATTAATACTCAGGCTCCACGGAATAGAAACTTTCTGGTATCCGTCTGCATCTTTTTCAAGAGATTTATTCTTGTTGGCATCTGTTTTGGTCGAATCGTTTTTGTAACCGTTCGGACTATTCAATTTTGTAGCAAGCTTTGGGTCTGCACTTGTAGAACTTGTATTGGGATCTTTTTTCTTTTTCTTCTTAAAAGTGTCATTGTTTAAGGTGTAACTATATGAAGCACTTGTTCCCAAAAAACGGGGAAACTGACCATTATCCCATCGGAGTTTATTTACTCTGACAAGGGTTTTACTTGTAGAGTTATAGTCATACATATAGGGATCAAACGACCCATTTAAGCTTATGGTTTGACTCGCTATCTTAAAACGTAAGCTGGCACTTATTATTGACCATTGCATAGAATCGGCGGCCATGTTGTAAGATCCGCTCACAGAAAAGTTATCAATTAAGCTTATTTTTTTAAACGCATTTGTTCCTGTTGTATCTTTGTCATTTCTGATTTTCATTTCAACATTGTTTGCAAATGAGTAATTGATGCTTCCTGATTTCCCTACACTGGGAGCTCCATATAAACTATTTACATAATGAGAATATTGAATCACCTGATCATGTTGTACTGCCGCATTCGATGGTATCACATAAGTTCCATAGTATCCCCAGTTTGATGCCCCAAAGTCAGGAGCATAACTAAATCCTATAGATGGTGTGAATACGTGACGTATTCTGTCAATCTTGCTCCCGAATATAGCCCGGATAGGTTCAAAAAATCCATAGAGTTTAGTAGAAGCAGAGACACCCATGTTGAAGTCGTATACTCGATTAAAACCGGAAACCGTATCTATTTTTACGGCTTGCTTTTTGCTATCCCACGATTCATTTACTGATTGCAGATACCAACGCTCGGTGTAATTAATCGATGGCGAAATATTTATATATTTTAAAATATTAAATGTAGCGCTGATCGGTATGCTGTGTTTCATCCCATTTTTCCAGTCTTTTGAAAGCGAAGAACTCAATAATTTATCTTCTTTAGTCAAGATACTGTTTTGAAATGTCCCTGTATATGACATGGATATTTTTTCGTACCAACGTTCATTTCCAACTGCATTTTTTCGTTTGAAAGGATAGATACGACTCATAGCAACGGTAATATTTGGTAAAGATAAATTCAGAGTAGAGTCTCTAGTTTGTTGAGCTATATTCATGCTCCCTGTAATGCTGAAAGGACTGCTATCAGGAAACCGTTTGGTAAACGAAACGCTCGAACTTTTTGTGGTCTCAGAGGTCAGACTCGAGTTATAGTAGCTATCTATATTACTTTTGTTATATCCACTTGTTGCAAAATTAACGCTTGATGAAAAAGTAAAATAAGGATTAGCCTTTGCATCTTGCGAATGTGTCCACGTAATACTCATATTTTTAGTAGTACTGTAGTTTGGAAGATCTTTTTCACCTGTTACATCCATTCTGTAGCTCATGTTGAAGTTTCCACTGTATTTATAGCGTTTTATATACTTGCTAGTTGCGGTTAATGCCCATGTCCCTTTTGTGTAAATGTCTCCACTTAAATCCAAATCCATGTAATCACTTATAGCAAAGTAATATCCACCATTTGCTAACCCAAATCCGCGTGTAGATTCATCCCTGAATGTTGGCATAATTATTCCCGAAGAATATTTGTCTGTGAAGGGAAAATATCCGAAAGGGATTGCAATGGGTAAAGGTACATCCTCTACCACCAGATAGGCTGGACCTGTAACTATATATTTACCGGTTTTTACCTTTCCTCGCGTAAGATCAAGATAAAAATCTGGATGTTCATGATTGTCACAGGTGGTATATTTACCGTCGGTCATGCAGAGAATGTCATCGTTTGTTTTCTTGGTCTTATCGCTTACGACATAGGCTTCACCTTGTTTGGTAACTGCTTGTCGGATATAACCTTTTTTAGTTTTTAAATTGTAGGTAAGCTCTTTTGATGTATATTCGGTCTTATTTTCGGTAAAAACAGGATCGTCAACTCTTTTTCCTATACTGTCTAGTTTTCCATGGGCGAATACTAAACTACTATCCATTTTTACGCGGACAAAATCAGCTTTTAATTCAATGTTTTTATATTTAACATCGCTCTTACCATGAAGAAAACCCGTTCCATTCCCTAGAAGCACAATAGAGTCCTGAGCACTATAGATTATCTCGGCATCAATTTGGTTCGGTTTTTGTATCTTGGTGGTAGTTTTTACAGAGTCAGTTGATGCTTTAATACTATCAGTAACATGGCTTTTAGTCTGACTTTTTTTTGATGTAGCTTTCCCCTGACCGAAACCCAATAAGGGAAACGCTAACCATAGAATAAGAAGCATGATTAAACTTGCTTTGCTGAAATATAATCGGTTACAGATTAGCATCCGGTAGGGGTATCGATTTCTAAATTAGGTTGCAAAATTAGCGAAAAAATAG